>JBBRGJ010000058.1:0-17391 GCA_038240835.1 Bacteroidales bacterium
AGTTGTCGCCAAATGTTTTGGTTAAGTTTTTTGCTTTTGAGGATAAAGCAGTGTGCATTCCACCTATTTTATTACACACTTCCCATCCAATTTCAAAAATATAATCGGGTTTATTCTTCATTTGTATCTTTTCCTTAATTTTTATTTCTTAGATATCTCTTCGGGAATCTAGCGCCGAAAAGTTTTTTAGTTTTAATTGTTTTAGACTGAAAAGCATAGTAGTTTTAAAAAACAAACTGTGATGTTCATCTTTGTACAAAACTATAATTATGCGTATTTTCTTTCAGACATAATTTATTTTGTCTTCGACTCTTTTTCCAACCTGATTATAAAATCCGAGAGTACATTCATGTAGTTTATATATGCTTCATATGGAGAGCCATAAGGGTTGAAATATTTATGTACTTCTCCGTCCGAGAACCATTTTGTACACATATAGTAAAAATGATCGCTGGTTTGCAACAGCTCCCAACCACGTTTTAGCTCAGCATCTTTGGATTTGTTTATTTGCTCTTCTAAGGAGTATAATCGTTTAAACGCGTCGTCCTGAAGTTCGTTTCCTAACCATGCTGTGGTATCGCGTTCGTCGTCTGCCCACGAAATTGGGGACAATACATGAATAGGCGCTACAGGTTGCAAGGTCGCCGATATTTCGGACGGAGTATTGAACGTGAAATTAGTTTTTGCGAATATCGTTTTTGGCAATGCTCTCATAAAATCAAAAATTCCAGTTTCTGCCCATTGGTGTTCTCCAAAGGTTTCGTAATCCATAAATAGGTTCACACACTCTTCCTTTGCTGGTATTTTGTTTAACCAACCGGCAAATTTTTCAGCGGTTACAGGCCACTCTTTCCACGATTGTGATGCAAATCGAAACGAGATATCGTCACTTAATTCATAGTTTCGAGTGAGCACTTTTAATTTTGGGTTGATGGCGTTGCAATAGAGAAAGTTAGGACTTTTCCATCCCAAAATATGTTTAGCTCCTTCGGCAAGCATGGTTTTGAACCCCATTTTTGCCACATGCTCTCCAATCAAATCGGAGTAGATAAGTTCAGTATTACGGAACGTTTCTGGAGTTTTGCCAAACAGTGATTTGATTTTCGCTTTGTGTTGCATTACTTGTTTCTCAAACTCTTTGGGACTTTCTAATGACGCCAAACTGTGAGAATAGGTCTCCGCAAGGAATTCCACACAACCCGTGTCTGCAAGTTTTTTGAAACTCTCTATCACTTCGGGAGCGTACAACTCAAATTGGTCGATGGCCATGCCCGATATTGAATAACTAACCTTGAAACGTGATCCAAATTCTGTTATTAAATCAAGAATTAATTGATTCATTGGAAGATAACAGCGCTCGGCAATACGTTTTACAATATACTGATTTTGATATTCGTTAAAATAGTAGGAGTTATTCCCCATGTCGAAAAAACGATAGGTATTTAATCGAAACGGCTGGTGTACTTGAAAGTAAAAACAGATGGATCTCATATCTTTATTGTTGTTTGTTAACTAATGTGTTGTAAATATCTTTTAACTTAAAGGCTGCATTTTCCCATAATAAATTGTCCACTTCCGATTTTCCATGTTGTTGAAACATCTTTGGAAGTGCATCATAGTGCAATAATCCCCAAATAGCATCTGCCATGGCTTCTACATCCCAAAAGTCCACTTTGAGTGCATGAGTTAATATCTCTGCAACGCCAGATTGTTTGGAAATAACGACCGGAACATTGCTTCGCATCGCTTCTAATGGCGAAATTCCGAAAGGTTCTGACACCGATGGCATCACGTAAACATCGCTTAAGGCAAACATTTTATCAACCTCTTTGCCTCTCAAAAAACCAGTAAAGTGAAAACGGTCACCGATTCTAAGTTTAGCCACCCGTCGGATTACCTTGGGCATCATATCGCCATCGCCTGCCAATACAAAATGTACGTTAGGATCGCGTTGCAATACTTTATACGCTGCTTCTACAAAATATTCTGGTCCTTTTTGATAGGTTACCCGTCCGAGAAAAGTGACCACTTTCTGATCGATGTATCTTGGATAATTCTCTTTTTCGGTTTCTACGGTCGGTTCTACGGCGTTGTGCACGGTAACTACTTTGTCGGGATTGATTCCGTATTTTTCAATGACAATTTGTCGGGTGAGATTGCTAACAGTAACCACAACATCGGCGGCTTGCATTCCACTTCGTTCGATGTCAAATACTACTTTGTTTACATTCTGACCCGAGCGGTCAAATTCTGTCGCATGCACGTGAACCACTAATGGTTTTCCAGAAACTTGTTTTGCAGCTATTCCCGCAGGATAGGTAAGCCAATCGTGTGCATGGATTACATCAAAACTCTCTTTATCGGCGATGGTGCCGGCAACAATTGCGTACCTGGCAACTTCTTCCATCAAGTTTGCACCATACTTTCCGGTAAATTCGTAACGTCTGCTGTAGAGCGTTTGTCCCGTTAAAGTAGATGTTTTCTCTTCTCTATTCAGCAGTTCGTAATATTCCGCTTCTCCCACATACGGGATTAGGGTGGAATTGACCTCAATAAATGTAAGAAGATTCGAACTTTCGTCAAGTTTTGTATACCGTAAGTCTATTTCAACATCCGAAGCATTTACCAATCTAATGGCCTCTTGGCTCTCGTCGCCGTAAGCTTTTGGTACAACAAAAATAACTTCCATGCCTTGTTTCATCATCCCTTTGGTCAGTCCGAAACAAGCAGTGCCTAATCCCCCCGCAATATGAGGGGGAAATTCCCATCCAAACATTAAAACTCTCATATTAGTGGTTTTTCTGATTCATATTTTTGAATGATAAACTTAGTTCTTAAAAGCTCCGCAACACTGATTGCTTGGGAGATAGAACCACCTGGTTTGTGTGGAGGATCTGCATCGAAAAGTTCCGAAATAGTTCCAATTCCATGATCCATAATGGTCTCCTCAAATCCTTCGTAATACCTTTTTATCATACTTAGTTTGCTGTGCTTATGTACTTTTAAATATCCTTCCACAAAGTGACCAAACAACCACGGGAATACCGTCCCTTGATGAAATGCTTCGTCGCGGTCGTATTGATTTCCGTAATAATTTCCTTTGTATCTTGGGTCGGTGGGAGAGAGGGTTCTAATTCCTCGTTCGGTTAATAGTTCTATTTTAACTTTTTCGAGAATCAATTCCCTTATTTTCTCACTCAATGGGGAATAGGGAAGAGAGGTTGCCAAAATCATATTTGGACGAACGCTCCAATCGCAAACACCGTTTTGGATTACATCACATAAATATCCTTTGTCCTTGTCCCAAAAATTATCTTTGAATACGCAAGGAAATTTATCCATCAGTGGTTGCCACTCATCCACAAAAGGTTGGTCGTTTGCCTCTTTGGCTATTTCGAGCGAAAACATCACCGCATTATACCATAGTGCGTTTATTTCCACAGCACAGCCGGATCTTCCTGTGACTGGTTTGCCGTCGATGTAGGCATTCATCCAAGTTAGCGCCAACCCATGCTCTTTGATGCAAATAAGTCCATTTTCTAACCGTTGAATTCCAAAATCAGTTCCGTTTTTGTAGGCGTTTAGTATTTGTTTAATCACATTTCCATAGGTTTCCCATACGGTGAGATTTGATTTTGTAAAATAACTGTATTGCTGAAGCGCCCAAAAGAACCACAGCGATGTATCTGCTGATTCGTAATTTGCATGAATACCACACCCTTTGTTTGGGAAAAAGACCCCTTTAAGTTCCGAAACCATTGTGTCTATTACATTTTGGGCAATGATAAAATCGCCGGTGACAAGGGCTAATCCAGGCAATGCCATAAAAGTATCTCTGCCAATTCTTTCATACCAAGGAAATCCAGCCAAAATCATTGTCTTTTTTCCTTGTTTTACGAAAAATTGTTGCGCTGCATTGCGAAGATTGTTCTCAAAGGAATTTCTTGGAATTCTATCATTCAGCTCTGCAGTAAATACCTTTTTTAGTCCAGCAGTAGAAACTTCGCTGGTGCCTGCAGAGACGATAATGCTCTCTCCTTGTTTTAAGGAAACTTCAAAATAACCTGGCACAAGCAGATCCTCACACGCTTCGTAGCCTCTGTTTACCTCTTCGGTATATTCAAAATTTTTGTACCAATCTGGAAAATGAACATATTCGTTGGCTTTTGAAATTTGAAAATATAGATGAGTGTAACCGTTGTAAAGTTTCATCTTGATGCCATTTTCCACGGGTTCGTAGTGAGTGTCTACATCTAAATTGCACTTAGATAAAGCATGAATATTTCTGAATGCCAGGAATGGTTTAAGCCTTAAAATTGTGCCCGAATTCCCTTGCGTTAGCGTGTATCGCATCAATACTTGGTTGGCTTTGGACGAAAACACCAACTCTCGGGTAAGAATCACATCTCCCACACGATACTCTACCTTTGGAATAGGTTCGATGTCGAAATGGTGAACATATTTGTTGCCTTTGGGTGAGTAATGTCCTCCTTTAAAACGGTGGATCCCAAAATTAAAGTCGCTGTCGTGATCTATAATCGTTTCGTCTAAAGCAGATAATAACACATGATGCTGACCATCTAAAGCGGGTTGCTCCACAATTAATAGTCCATGATACTTGCGAGTATTGCACCCAATTATGTTCTGACATGCAAATGCTCCTGCTCTATTCGTTCTTAAGATTTCGCGATCCAAAACGAACTCTAAATTTACTACTTGTTTTTTCTCGAAATTGATGTATGACATATTGCTTTGTAATTTTCACAAAGATAAGGTAATATTTTCAAAATATAAGCTATGTTGGTGATAGATTTTATGTCAATTTAACAAAATATTAAGACAATAATCTATATTTATGCATTTATTCGAAAAAGTCATACCATTTTTGTATTTTTGCCGTTCAATAAGCTATAAAAAAAACAATATATCTATGATCTCTTTTAAATCAACAAATATATATCTTTCGTTTATTTTGCTATTATTTATTGTTTCTGCGTGCAAAAAAGAGGAGAGTTTATTAAACGACTCCAATGCCAAAGTAAATTTTTCATCTGAATTAATTGCTTTTGACACTGTTTTTACCACCGTTACCACATCCACCAAACAGCTTATGGTGTACAATCCATACAATCAAAAAATCAAATTTTCCTCTATTCGATTGGCGGGTGGTAATTCGTTTTTCAGCTTAAATGTAAATGGGGAACCTTCAAATTCGGTTCGAGATGTTGAAATTGAAGCAAAAGACAGCCTTTTTATCTTTATCAAAGCAAACATCAACCCGAATAATAGCAACAATCCAGTTTTGATTAAAGATTCTATTTTGTTTGAATTAAATGGAAATGTACAAGATGTTGATATTGTTGCATGTGGCCAGGATGCTCACTTTATTGTCGCTGATCACAATGTTGCTGGATTGCCTCCTTACAAAATTGTTGCGGCCGAAGGACAGAATATTACGTGGCAAAACGACAAACCGTATGTCATTTATGGATATGCCGTAATTGACTCCACTGCGTCGTTGGTGATAGAAAATGGGTGCAAAATTTTTATGCACAAAAATTCGGGAATGTGGGTTTACAAAGGTGGGAGTCTGAAAGTGCAAGGAATTAAAGATAATCCTGTCGTTTTTCAGGGCGATAGAAGAGAAACTTGGTATGCAAATGTTGCCGGACAGTGGGATCGAATTTGGCTAAATGAAGGTTCTGTGGATAATGAAATTAACTATGCGGTGATAAAAAATGGATTTATTGGCATCCAAGCAGAAACGTTTGATGTGTCGATGGGGAACAAATTGGTGCTAACCAATACCATTATCCAAAATATGTCGGGTGCTGGAATTTTGGCAAAGCGATATAAAATAAATGCTTCCAATAATGTTATTTCTAATTGTGGTCAATATTTAGTGGCATTAACTGGCGGAGGAACGTACAATTTTGTCCACAATACCCTTTCCAATGAGTGGTCTGGAAGCACTCGGTCGTCCACTTCTTTGTTCGTGAGCAATTATATCGAGACACCTACCGAAATTGTGGTGAGCGATCTTCAAGCGCTTTTTGCCAATTCTATCATTTATGGCAACCTTGCCGAGGAGGTGCAATTGGATAAAAAAGAAGTAGCCAATTTCAACATCACCTTTGACCACTGTTTGATGCGAACAACGTTAAACGATCCTTCGTTTTTGAGCTGCATTCGAAATTCAGATCCTCTTTTTAAGGCAGTGGCCGACAATGATTATCGTTTGCTCGCAAATTCACCGGCAAAAAATAGTGGAAGTTCTGCTTATTTACCCACTTATCCATTGGATATTTTGGAGTTTTCGCGAGATGGAATGCCAGACATTGGCGCTATTGAATATAATATTGACGATACGAGTAGAAAAAAACGTTAATTGAATTGGTTTTCGGGAAGAGATTATTAAATATAAAAAAGACAAGTTGCATGGAAGATGTAAAAACCAGATTGATGTTTTCTCTCCTTTTTAAAGGCATTGCACCTGCCGAAATAGGGAGTTTGCTTGCGCAGGTGGATTATCAAAAGCGGAAACATCTTAAAGGAGAATTGATTGCGCAGCGTGGCGACGATTATCCTTCGTTGATGATTGTGCTTACCGGACTGGTGAATGCCGAGATGATTGACAGAAATGGGAAGGTGATCAAAATTGAAGAGCTAAAATCGGGGATGCCTTTGGCTACTGCGGTGGTTTTTAGTAATAACCCGAAGTTGCCCGTAAACATCACAGCAATGATAGATACTGATATTTTATATTTGCCCAAAGAGTCGCTCATTCTTTTGATGCAGAAAAGCAACGTGCTGATGGTTAATTTTATGCAGATGATTTCTAACAGAGCAACATTCTTAACGGAACGGATTTGGTTTATTTCATTCAAAACAATTAAAGAAAAACTTTGCCACTATATTTTAGAGAATATCAACGAGGATACGCTGCGTTGCAAAATGACTCTAACTCAACAGCAAATTGCTGATTACTTTGGAGTTACACGTCCTGCGTTGGCTCGTTCTTTGGCGCAATTGGAAGAGGAAAATATCGTCAAAATAGAGAATAAAGAGTTTGTGGTTATCGATATTCAGAAGCTAAAAAGTGGAGTTTCGCATTAAAAGCAAAAAGTATTTTTGGTTTTTACTAAAAATACATTAATTTTGTACATTATATTTTTATCATGGTTGTAGATATCTTTTTTTCATGTGTTCACGATGGGTTTTCGGTTAAACAGCGAGAAAACCTTCTTAAAATACTTTCTCATATAGGAGATACTCCTTCGGAGTTGACCTCCCCTCAATGTTGTGGGCAGCATGCACATTTGTCTGGTTTTCCAAAAATAGCAAAATCTTATGCGGAAACTTTTATCCGAACTTATCCTTTTAACCGCCCATTAATTACCACTTCCACCTCTTGTTTGGGTTATATGAAAAGATACTTTGATGTGTTCTTTTTTAATACTTCTTTGCACAACGAGTTGAAAGGGTTTCAATCTCATACGTATGATATTTCTCAATATCTAGTCAATGTCAAAAAAGTGACGCAACTCGGAGCTAAATTCGAAGGCGCTGTTGCTTATTACAAATCGTGTGCTGCTTCTGAGAAATGTGCGCTTAAAAATGAACCAGAATTGCTTCTAAAAGAGGTTGAAATGCTTACATTAATAACTCTTTCAAATAAAAGTTGTTGTGGTGCTGGTGCATTATTCCCAATTTCACATCCTGAGTATGCCGAAAAATTAGCGTTGTACGAATTGCAACAGATTATTGATGCAGGTGCTGATTATATCACATCTACAGATGCTAACTGCTTGGCTCATTTTGATAACATCATCAAAAAACATAACTTTTCAATCAAAACCATTCATTTGGTAGATATTTTAGCCTCTGGATATTAATAATATGAAATTTTATCGTTTATTTATCATCGTTTTTATCAGCTTTTTGGGTGTTGTAACTTTTTCGTGCAAACAAAAAGATGCATTGGATTTGAATTCGGTAGAGCAATCTTTTGAAATGGGAAACTCGGAGAAAGCGCATGCCGATTTGCAAAAAATGATTTCGCAAGACAGTAATCAGGCGCTGAACTATTATACCCAGGGAAATCTTTTTTCGGAAGAGGGAAATCATAAAGATGCAATTGTTGCTTTTTCTAAATGCATTCAACTAAAAAAAGATTATGCTTCTGCTTATAACAATCGGGGATTTAGTTATTTAGCCATGGATTCGCTGAGCAAGGCCATGGCCGATTTTAATAAGGCAATAACGCTCGTGCCAACGTTTGCAGAGGCATACAACAATCGAGGAATTGCTCACAAGCAGCTTGCGGATTACAACAAGGCATTAGACGATTTCAAACTCGCTTATACGTACACACCTTCTTACGCCGATGCATATTACAATACGGCAAATACGTTTTTGCTAATGAATAAGTATAAAGAGTCGATTCGTTTTTTTGAGAAAGTAATAACCATCGCTCCTCGATTTGCCGAAGCATTTCACGGAAAAGCGGTTGCTTCTTATCAGTTGGGTCAGTTTGAGCAGACTGTTTTGATGGAATCGAAGGCGATTTTGTTAAACGCTAATTATGGGCAAGCATGGTACGGTAGGGGAATGGCTAATTTGAAAATGAGCCAAAAAGATAATGCTTGCAATGATTTTAGAACTGCTCTAAATTTAGGAGTTGAAGATGCAAGGCCGATGATGGATAAAAGTTGTAATTAATCGGATATATGTAGTGATATATGAAAAATTATTCGATGTAAAAAAAGTCTCTTTTCGAGTCGATTGTTAGGTTTTTTGTAAATTTATGATTATTTTTGCAATTCAGCAGAGAGTTAAATAATTCATTTAGACACCAATAAACAATTTATTTTTGTCTTTTTGAAACATAATTGATGTAAATACAGTATTAAGGTAATGATGAAAAAATTGAGAAATTCTACGAATACATGGATAAAGAGCAAATCTAAGTTGGTTTTGGTCTCTCTGTTTGTGCTTTTTTCTCAAAGCACATTCTCTCAAATCCTTCAGGATTACTGTTTTTCTATATACGATGCGGGAGTAGTTTGTTCCGATTCATCTTATCTGTTTATTCCGAATCATCTTATTTCAAATGCTGGAATGGGAAATATTGATTTGGATGGAAAAATTGTATTGCAAGGAAACGTGATAAATAACTCCAGTGGCTTTTTGTTCGGAAACATCGAAACCGTTCCCAACGGAAATCTGTTTATGACAAATATGAGTTACACTCAATCCATTTCGGGGTTGAACTCTTCACATTTTGAGAACATTATTTTTGGCGGGACTGATAAAAACATCGACATTACCGATTGCAGTATTAAGGGAATTATGACACTTAATGCGCGGTTGAATTTAAATGAGAATAATTTAATCCTCGATAATAGAGATCCTAATAGTATTAATTATCAATCGGGGCATATTCATAGCGAATCTTATCCACCCGCATACGGTTCCATTCAGTGGAATATTGGTGATGCAGTTGCTAATTATGCAATTCCTTTCGGATCTGGGGCTAACAATACCAATGATTTAAACTTGTCATACTCAACCATTTCTCCAGGAAGTGGAACCGGATTTGTGAAATTTGCAACATATCACACTCCCGATTACACCAATTATCCTCTGCCATTAAGTGTGACCAATTTAATTCCACACAGTGACATGAATGTGGTGGATCGTTTTTGGATTGTGGATGCTGATTATGTAACCAAACCGGAAGTGCAACTTGGTTTTAAATATACATCAATGGATATCGACAATCCAAATAAAATTAAAGCCTCTACGCTTAAAGCCGTTCGCTTTAATTCAAATTGCTTGTCTTGGGAAGACTGGGTGCCTTCTTCCACTGCAAATGAAGATCAAAAATTGGTGGTTACTAATTCTATCCCAAAACAATATTTTTTCGCCAATTGGACATTAGCGAGTGAAGAAGCGGGTGGTGATATTTGGATTCCAAATGCTTTTACACCCGATAGAGATGAATCTTATACCAACGAATCTTTTGGTCCTGTAATCACGTTCGCATATGCTGCTTATGAATTTTATATTTATAACAGATGGGGAGAGCTGCTGTTTCAATCTCAAAATATTAATAATAGATGGGATGGAACCTATATGAACAGTGTCATTCAAAGTGGAGTTTGTACGTGGCTGATTGTATTGACAAAAAGTACTGGAAAGAAATATAAGTATACTGGAACTGTAAATGTAATTTTATAAAATCGAATTCAATGAAATCAATATTCAAACAACAATTTAAAAATAAATTCTTCTTACTTATTTTGGTGATGATGCTCGTTTCGGGCTATGCTCAAAATGGTAAAGGCGTATTTATTGGCAATTTGGCAAACCAAATGCCTCCTCACATGAGCGCTGCCCTTGAAGTTTATTCGAATGATAAAGGGTTTTTGATTCCTCGAATGGATTCAATTCAACGTTTGGCTATTACTCCATCGGCTACTGATAACAGAGCAAGTGGATTGATGGTGTACGATACCGACAATAAATGTGTATATGTGTGGAGAAAAGGAATTGCTATAAATCCAACTGAATGTTGGTTCTCTTTATGCGATGGAGGGATTGTAGGTGCCAATGGTCCTCAAGGTCCTCAAGGAGATACCGGTGTTGCTGGTCCTACTGGCCCTGCTGGTGTGGATGGTCTTCAAGGGACTGGTCTTTTATATGAGTGGCACAACGACTCTTTATGCGTTCGAGTGGATACGATTGGTTCCCCATTTACCTGTTATTGGTTGGGATATTCCTTTGAGTGGTCTACTACTGGCGATAGTTTGATTATAATGAATGGACAAGATACTATTGTTGGTGATTTGCGTGGTCCCGCTGGCGCAATCGGTCCTGATGGTCCAATGGGTCCTGCCGGTCCTGGTTTGATATACGAATGGCATGCTGATTCATTATGTGTTCGAGTGGATACGATTGGCGCACCATTTACCTGTTATTGGTTGGGATATAATTTTGAATGGTCGTCTACTGGCGATAGTTTAATTATGATCAATGGACAAGATACTACTGCAAACAATCTTCGTGGTCCCGCTGGTCCAATCGGTCCTGATGGTCCAATGGGTCCTGCCGGTCCTGGTTTGATTTACGAATGGCATGCTGATTCTTTATGTGTTCGTGTGGACACGATTGGTTCACCGTTTACCTGTTATTGGCTTGGATATAATTTTGAATGGTCATCTGCTGGCGATAGTTTAATTATGATCAATGGACAAGATACTACTGCAAACAATCTCCGTGGTCCCGCTGGCCCAATTGGTGTTCAAGGTCCAGATGGAAACAGCATAGAATATTATTGGAATGCAACTGAATTGTGCGTGAGAGTTGCGGGTGACCTTTTGTACACTTGCATTAACTTAGTCGGTCCTACTGGTCCTACAGGTTTGCCTGGGGCTGCTGGTGCAAATGGGTTGGACGGCTCGCAAGGTCCTCAAGGTCCCGCTGGTCCCGCCGGTCCCGCCGGTCCTGCTGGTCCTCAAGGAAATGACGGTCCGCAAGGAGTGGATGGTCCACAAGGAAATGATGGAAATGATGGAAACAGCATAGAGTATTATTGGAATGCTACTGAATTATGTATCAGAGTGGCTGGTGAGTTAACGTATACTTGTATCAATTTGGTTGGTCCTACTGGTCCTGCCGGTTTGCCTGGCGCTAATGGTTCAGATGGTTTAGATGGCTCTCAAGGTCCTCAAGGTCCCGCTGGTCCCGCTGGTCCCGCCGGTCCTGCTGGTCCTCAAGGAAATAATGGCATTCAAGGAGATGTTGGTCCTGTAGGTTGTACTACTCCTAATTACTTGTTGAAAAATGATGGAACTGTGGCGATGTGTTCTGAAATATATGAAGATGATTTTCAGAATGTTGGTTTAGGCACGAATGCGCCAAACACTAAATTGGATGTCAATGGAAATATAGCTTTGAGAGCAAACACATTAGCATCATTAACTTCAGATGCAAATAATTATGATGTTGGCAATAAATCATTTGTTCGTTTATCTAGTGATGCTTTACGAAATTTAACGGGCATTGCAAACGGTAGCGATGGTGAAATGTTGATTATTACAAATGTGGGCGCAGAAGATGTAAATCTTCAACACCAAAATGTTTCGAGTAATGCGAGTAATCGCTTTTTGTTTAGCACCGGTGCTGATATATTGCTCGGTCCTAATCATACAATTACTTTGATTTATGATGCTGTATCTGCTTGTTGGAGAGATATCTCGTTGAGGTAATACCTAAAGAAAATACTTTTTAAAAAGGTTCATTCGTTTTCGGATGGACCTTTTTTTTATCCTTTTTACTACTTGCGAAACTTTCCTGCAACTTCTTTGCATTACGTTCTAAATCTTTGCGTAACTTTGCATAACAACTCAACAGAATTTCGTGCTATTTTTGTGATAAAAAACTTCAACTTAACCGTTGTTGTTTCACTAAATTGTGTTTTCAAACTTTTTTAATCCTGAGATTTAGAGAGTATTAACCCATGGAGCTCTTCGGAATTAGATGATTGTCTAACACCTTATGTGTAATCGTGTTAAAAAACACAAATACAATCACTGGGTTAAATAAAAATTATATATTTGCAACTAAATGGCTGATTTTCTTGTCTTTTACGTATTAATTTAAATGTATGAATCGCTTTTTTGCTATTTTATTTATTTTTATTGCCATATTGCTTCATTCCAATAGTTGGAGTCAAGTAACATTGTCTACTTCTGTTACTCAGAATTATATTTGCAATGGAGTAGGATGCAATTATAGTGGTCCATCTATTCTTATTAATGAAGTAATGTTATGTCCAACTCAATTTGATGGCTCTATTTTTGGCAACGGGCCAGGTTTTCCAGTAAATACAAATTCGGGAGAGTGGATTGAGTTATATAATCCTGATTATTGTTATCCCAAAGATATTTCTGGTTTTCTACTCGGCAATAATGCTCCTGAAACGGGTGTTAATTATGGCGGCGGTTTTGTGATTCCACCCAATACGATTGTCCCTAGCAGAGGTTTCTGCGTAATAAGAGGCGCTAACGCCACTCCTGTTCCCGCTGCTTTGTTGATTCAAAATGGTGGAAATACGATCGAAATTATTGTTAACAGTTCCAATTCATGCATTGGGGGTGGCAACCGATTATGGTTTCCAAATAGCGGTGGATGGTTTGCGTTTTATGATAAATTAGGCAATCCGCAAGATGCCATTTCGTGGTCTTCTATCTCTAATTCGTGCAATAGTTGTATCCCTTGTGTTCCCCCATCAAGTTTATTTGTTGGTAGTTTGCCATCGTATGATGAAATTCCTGCTTTATTTAAGAATTATATTTCAGCGGATTTGCCTACTATTGGAATGACGTTTAAACGGTTTCCGGATGGCGGAGCATGGCAAGTTTCTGCGCCCGGATCTCCTACACTAGGTGATTGCAATGGTCCGTGTGTGCTTCCTTCCGTGGTGAGTTGCAATGGCACCGCAAGCGTAGTTGCTTCAGGAGGAAATCCTCCCTATTCATATTTTTGGAGTGGCGGCAGTAGTCCCATAAATAGTGTGGATACAGGATTGTGCGCCGGAATATATTCTGTTACAGTTACAGACTTCTCTGGAATTACAGCCACAGCTTCTGTTACTGTTCCTAACTGGGTTCCTAACTCTTCGTTTACGTTGGATCCTGATACTTTTTGTATGAACAATTCGGCAGCGGTTAATTATACTGGTGATGCATCTTCTGTGGGGAATTTTGCTTGGACGTACACGGATGCAGTATTGACTTCAGGTATTGGCGCTGGTCCTCACTCTGTCACATCTTCGTTGCAAGGAACGCATCAATTATCGTTAGTAGTCATCCAAAATGGATGTCAATCTCCACCTACTCAGCATCACTTTTTCATTTACTCAATTGGGGCAGATATTTCAATTGTCCAAAGTCCCTTGTGTTATCAATCCGCCACCGGAAAATTAACGTCATTCGGAAACAACGGCGTTTTGCCTTACACTTACCTTTGGAGCAACAATATTGCTTTACCTGATAATCAAAATATTTTGGCGGGAAACTATTCGGTTACCGTTACCGATTTTATTGGATGTACTGCTTCTGTCAATTTTTCACTACCTGATAAAAGTCCAATGTTAGTCAATATTACTTCCATTCCAGAGAGTTGCTTCAACGTTTGCGATGGTCAAGCTTCGGTGGTTGTTTCTGGTTCCACTCCGCCATATACTTATCAGTGGCAGAATAATTCGTCCATTAATCCCTCAGCAAGTGGATATTGTAGTGGAAATTATGTGCTGATGGTTACGGATTCAAATCTTTGCACCTCTTCTTCTGATTTTTTTATTCCCCATGCAGAGATCGTTTCTTCTTTGGCTGTTGCAAGTCCAAATGTAGGAATAGCGCCTGCGGATATCCAATTTTGGTATAATGGGATGGGCGCAAATATTTTTTACTGGGACTTTGGCGATGGACAAAATTCAACTCTTATGAATCCCGTTCATCAATATGCTGATCCAGGTATTTACACCGTATCTCTAATTGTTAACAATGGCGCACCCAATTTTTGCACCGATTCTACTACTATACAGGTAGAAATATTACCTCCTTCTGAGGTGACCATTCCCAATGTGTTTACCCCAAATGGAGATGGATACAATGATACTTTCTCTGCCGTCTCGATCGGAATTGAGTCCGAATCGATCAAAATTTTTAACCGATGGGGAAGAGAAGTTTTTTATTCCAATCAAGTTTCTGCCGCTTGGGATGGAAGGGATGGACATGGGAATATGCTTTCGGATGGCATTTTTTATTACGTTTATATTGCCAAAGGGTTCGATAAAAAAGAATATAATTATCACGGCTCAGTGTCGTTACTTAGATAATTTGTATTTTTGTAAAAAAAAGTGATGACGACTAAGAGAATTTATCTAATCCGCCATGGCGAGACAGACTATAATGTGAAAGGAATTGTTCAGGGCAGACGAATAGATTCTGATTTGAATGAAACTGGAATTTTTCAACGAGACATGCTGTCCAAAGTATTTGCTCATGAACCCATCGATCACATCTATCTATCTAGTCTGAAAAGAACATTTCAAACCATGAAACCCCTTGTTGATAAAGGAATTGCGTATAGTCGTGTCGCCGATTTGGATGAGCTTGATTTTGGTGAAATTGAAGGTTTCCCGATTTTCGATTCCAACGGAGAGTCTGTCTTAAAAGAGATTATCGAAAAGTGGAGAAGTGGCCAATTTATGGTCAAGTTTCCAGGCGGTGAATCTCCCTTGGAGGCACTTTTAAGAGTGAAAGATGGTTTTGAAAAGATACTTGAAGCTGAAGATGAAAAGACGATTATTATTTGCCTTCATCAACGAATTTTGAGAATTGTACTGTGCTTTTTACTCCAAAAACCGCTTACCGAAATGGATTCTTATCCTCATCACAACACAGGAGTTACCACCATTGATTATAATTATACCACTGGGTTATTTAGCTTGGTAGCACTCAACGAGGTGACTCATCTTAATCTTGAAAAGCAATTATGAGCGCTCGCCGAAAGAAAAAAACATTTTTTTATTTACTGATGTTGATTTTGTTTTCGTGCATCGTTGGAGCAAGTTTGTTCTTTTTGCCCAATTGGCTCGATAATCAGGAACTCTTTTCTCTGCGAGCTAGGAAAAAGAGCGCGAGTTTGCAAACTTTTCCCGTGTGGGGTTTGGACATTTCGCATCATAATGGCAAAGTGGACTGGTCGAAAGTGATTGTGACCAAACCCAATTTTATCTTTATCAAAGCCACCGAAGGAATTACTATTTCCGATAGAGAGTATGATTCCAATTGGGTTTATTTGAAAAAACATGATATTGCAAGAGGTGCTTACCATTTTTTTAGTTACAGATCGACAGGAAAATTGCAAGCTCAATATTATATTGACAAAGTTAAGTTGGTGAAAGGGGATTTGCCTCCAGTTTTGGATGTAGAATTTGCGAATAAAATGCCTAATCAGAAGAAAGTAACTAGAGAAATTCTGAATTGGATTACCGTGGTGGAAAAACATTACAAAGTAAAACCTATTATCTATTGCCCTTGGCGATTTTATAAAAAGTATTTGAAAGGAAAAATTGCCGAAGATTATCCCCTTTGGATTTGCGATTACCGCGGGGTGCCTCATGAGGATTCACAATGGACTTTCTGGCAACATACCGATTTGTTCAAAATTCCAGGAATAAGTTTTACCTTTGATCGAAATGTGTTTCGTTATGATAGCGTTGCATTCAAAAATATATTGATTAAATAAAAAATCATGGCAAAAATTTATCAAAAATCAGCTCACCAAGAGGTCTTAGCATCTCCGTTAGCGCTTAAATGTTTTAGCGAAATGGGTCTCGAAATTATTTTGCTTTCCCTCAAAAAGGGAGAAACGATTCCCATGCACAAAAACCCTGTTGATGTACTCTTTTTTGTAAAATCAGGAAAAGGAGAACTTCAAGTCGAACAAGATGTTTATACTCTGTGCGAAACCGAACTTGCTTTCGTTTCCCAAACGGAAGACAGGTCATGGATAAACTACGAAGAAGAACCTCTTGAGTTGGTGGTGATGAAAATGTTGAAATAAGTCTGCTCTAAGGTGGTTCTACTTTCGTTTGAGTGGAAGAAAGTACAAATTAATCCTGATGCAAATCAGTCAGAAAATTCGGGTATCGACGAAGATACAAAGGATTAATATCCATTTATTTTTAAGTTCTGATAATAATTGTGAAAAAATTCAATCATAAATATTGTGATTCCTCACTTCGTATCAAAGACAGAATTATATAACTGCCTCATAAATAAGCGATTATGGATTTTTGGTAAAGTCTCGGCGTGAAACCCTGAATTAGTCTTTTCTTCAAGGTTTGACCAACCTTAATATTTGATTTAGAAAATTAAAAAACCTTCTGAGTAAAATGGCTTTTTGTATTAGTAGAATCATCCTCGCTCAAGGTGACTTCGAGTGCCTCAGCCACCTTCTTGGGTTTTTATCAAGATAATGTATTAATTAAAAAAGAAAAACATGCGTAAGCCATCACTGCGTAGCTCTAAAACTTCAAAAATATCTCAATCATCTGCGCGTGGGACCTGAAGGAGCGAGCGAGCCATAATAAACAATAGTTTTCAAATACAATTAGCAATTCAGCAAGGGCGTTTACGTCCTAATTTTAAGTCTAGGAGAAAACAATAATCTTTTAAAAAACAACAAAGACTTCAAATTAGCCTACCTTGCTAAAGAATTGCTTATTGCATTTGAAATTTCCAGAAAACATGCATTCGCTCCTTCTTGATTTTTTGAATACTTTTGCATCAAGGCAAAAGTATTAATCAAAAAGAA
>JBBRGJ010000059.1:0-16696 GCA_038240835.1 Bacteroidales bacterium
GTATTTAATCTCATTCACCGAAATGCCATGTTTTTTGGAGATAGATTGCAAAGTCTCACCTCTTTTTACATAATGATATTTTTTCTGTAGTTGGGCTACTTTTAATGCAGGATTGTTGTTTTGTGCATCTATATCAATTACTTGCATGGGTGTAAAATAGGCTGTGTAGTTGTAGCTGTGAATAGAATCGCGCAAAATGGTATACTCAAGTGCTTTTTGGGGAGATAGTATAACCGGGTAAGAATCCTTATATGCAGGGATAATATCTCTTTTGTATTGAGGGTTCAACAATCGTAATTCGTCCATAGAGATATTCAATACGGTAGAAATTTGTTGCAGATGCACCTCTTTATTTACCATTACAGTATCGGTAAATATGGGTAATTTGATGGGAACCACGCGAATGTTGTGTTTATCGTAATTGTTCATCATATATGCTGCTGCTATGTATGCAGGCACATATCCACGGGTCTCTTTGGGGAGGTAATTGTAAATTTGCCAAAAATCAGTTTTTCCACCCGACCTGCGAATTGCTTTTCTAACATTTCCCGGTCCACAGTTGTACGCCGCAAGAGCTAAGGTCCAATCGTCAAATATTTTATGAAGATCTTTGAGGTATCGAGCTGCAGCATGGGTTGCTCTAATGGGGTCTTTTCGGGCGTCCACAAACGTGTTTACTTCCAAGCCATACATTCTTCCTGTGGAGTACATAAACTGCCATAAGCCAGTCGCACCCACGCAAGATACGGCATTGGGATTTAATGCAGATTCGATGATGGATAGATATTTAAGCTCTTGAGGAACTCCGTATTGTTCCATAATCTCCTCGTACATAGGGAAATAATATTTAGAAAGTCCGACAATAACTCCTGCCAAACTTCTTTTTCGGACACAATACATCTCTATAAACGCTTTTACCTCTTTGTTGTAAGAAAGTGGAACAATAGAAGGGATTTCGGAAAGACGTTTTGCATAGACAGAATCCGAATATGTAATTCCCTCGGAGGAGGTAGGTACATATATTTCACTGTTCGCTTGTATACTTTGTTTGATGTACCAAATGTTCATTAAACTGTCAATTTGGTCGAACATTGAAAAATCTGTGGGTTCTTCCTGAACCCTTTCAATCACCTTTTTGGTGGTATCAATCATGTTTTCTTGGGCTACAGAAGAAAACAGAAATCCCATCAAAATAATAATAAGGAGGAGGGGTTTTTTCATCAGAAGCTTGTAAATAATCATAACTCTAAACGTATTTTATTGTTTATCTATTGCAAATTAACATAAAAAAACTGAAAAAACAACCCCTAGTTATGTTTTTTTACGAAAAGAAGATTGTTAATAGCTTTTTGTGTGTGAGAATATTTGCTGATTATTTTTTTCAAAGATGGATTGTTGAAACAATATTAACCGTAAATTTGCAAAAAAACAAACAATAGATATTATGGCATTAGAAGTAACCGGAAGATTGATAGATATTCTTCCAGAACAAAGTGGAACTGGAAAAAATGGTGTTTGGAAAAAACAAGATATCCTGATTGAAACCACAGAGCAATTTCCTAAAAAAATCTGCATGAGCTTGTGGGGCGACAAAGTAGATCAAGCAAAAGATTACCAAAAAGGTCAAATGATGAAGGTGGTTGCCTCGGTTGAATCTCGTGAGTACAATGGAAAATGGTACACAGATGTTAGACCATTCAGAATAGATGTGGATGGCGCGTCTGCAGGTGCTCCTGCTCCTTCGTCCTCTTCAAATACTCTTCCTGATTTTGGAGTAACTCCAGATCCAATCAGCGATTCATTAAACGATTTACCATTCTAAATTTTCTCTATGGCTGATCATGGTATTGTAATCCTTTCAGTGATTCCTGTTAGAGAATCTTCTTCTCATCGAGCAGAAATGGTTTCTCAACTCTTGTTTGGTGACTCTTTTACGATTCTCCAAGAGGAACCCGATTGGCTATTTGTTCGCAATACTTTTGACGGCTATAAAGGATGGATTGAGCGGAAACAGGTCTCAGTCGTGTCCGAAGATGAGTTTTTGAAATGGAATGTTCGCCCAAAATTTGTGGTAAACAAAACTTCGATGATAATCTATAGCAAGGAATCTCCCATGGTTATTCCTGCGGGTGTTTCGTTGCCAGTTGAACAATCTTTTACAATTTCTAATCAGCAGTTTACACATCAGCTGACAAAAGAAAATGGATTAGATATTGTCTCGTTAGCGATGCAATTTATCAATACGCCCTATCTTTGGGGTGGAAAAACGATGATGGGTTTTGACTGTTCTGGGTTTTCTCAAATAGTTTTTAAAACCTTTGGAGTCGACCTGCCCAGAGATGCTTCTCAGCAAGCAGAAATTGGCACAGTCATCGATTTTTTGGAAGAGGTTGTTGCCGGCGATTTGGCTTATTTTCACAACAGCGAGGGAAATATAACTCACGTTGGCATTTTAATTTCTCCTACACAAATTATTCACTGCTCAGGTTCTGTTCGAATAGATCAGATGGATCATCATGGAGTTTACAACAAACAACTGGGCGTGTATACCCACGAACTTCGTTTTATAAAAAGAGTGCTGTCATGAAAGGCGAATTAATATCTCTTAGGGCGCTTGAGCCCGAAGATGTTGAGGTTTTGTATCGATGGGAAAACGATGTTTCAAATTGGATTGTAAGCGATACCTTTGCGCCATTTTCGTTGAATTCGCTTAGGCAGTACATCGATAATGCGCATTTAGATATATTTACCACCAAACAAGTTCGTTTTATCATCGAAGAGAACTCTGCTAAAACTGCTGTTGGCGCCATTGATTTATTTGATTTTGATCCATTTCATCAGCGCGCGGGTGTGGGAATATTGATCGATTTTATGTTTCGCGAAAAGGGATTTGCCAAACAAGCGCTAATCCTAATTGAAGAGTACTGCAAAGAGGTGCTTCATCTTCACCAAATTTATGCAAATATAACCCAAGACAATGTTCGAAGTCTCTCGCTTTTTAAGCAAAATGGATTTGAGCTGGTTGGGGTGAAAAAAGAGTGGAGAAGAACTCAAAACCAATGGGTCGATGAATTAATGTTTCAAAAAATTATTTAATCCAACTCTCTTTAAGGGTTGTAAATATTGATGATGATGGCAAAAAAAAGTAAAAAACAGTGGCTTGTTCTTATCGCAATCGTTTTTGCAATAGGAGCATTTTTTGGATATAATTATTACAACAAAATTTGGGGTGATAATGTGGTTGATCATAAAAATGGTTTTCACTATTTGTACATTCACAAGCAAGATGCCTTTAAAAATGTTTTGGAGAACCTTCAAAAGGAGAAAATCCTTCATGATGTTGATAATTTTGTGTGGGTGGCTGAGAAGAAAGGTTATACTAAAAAAATTAAACCAGGGAAGTACAAAATTACCAATTCGATGTCTAATAATGATATCGTAAATATGCTTCGGGTTGGCAAACAAGAACCTGTAAACTTAGAATTTAATAGCATTCGTACCAAAATGCAACTCGCAAGTGTGATTGGGCAGCAACTTGAAGTAGATTCCAACGATTTGATGTCGCTGTTTAACGATGTTGAATATTTAAAAACCAAAGAGTTAACTCCCGAAAATGCAGTGGTGGTTTTTGTGCCAAACACCTATAGCTTATATTGGAATACAGATGCTAAATCGCTGTTCGAAAGAATGTATAAGGAGTATGATAAGTTTTGGAATAATACCAGAAAAGCGCAAGCGAAAAAAATTGGGTTGTCTCCGATTGAAGTTTCTATTTTAGCATCGATTGTGGAGTCGGAAACGGCAAAAAATGACGAAAAACCAATTGTAGCAGGTGTTTATATGAATCGATTGAACAAAGGAATGCTCTTGGAAGCAGATCCAACGTTAATCTTTGCGTTGGGAGATTTTTCTGTGAGAAGAGTGCTTAATATTCACAAAGAGATTGATTCTCCTTACAATACCTATAAGTATCAAGGATTGCCTCCTGGACCTATTTGCATTCCAACGTCCTCTTCGATTGATGCGGTTTTAAATTACAAAAAACACAGCTATATCTATTTTTGCGCAAAGGAAACCTTAGATGGTTATCATAATTTTGCCGTCGATTACAAAGATCATCTTGCCAACGCAAGGCGTTATCAGGCCGAATTGGACCGCATGAAAATTAAAAAATAGATGTTGCTATTTGTCTCTTGGCTCGAAAAAAATCTAATTCCCTGTCCGTACAAACATTATCTGGGCATCGATTGTCCGGGTTGTGGAATGCAACGTTCTATCATAGAGTTGTTTAAAGGTAATCTTGTAGAGAGTTTTCTTGCCTATCCTGCATTAATACCGCTGATGGGGTTGTTGGTTTTCCTGGGATTGCATTTGAAATTTAAATTTACTCATGGAGCTCAAATTGTGAAATATTTGTTTATATTTGTTGTTTCAATCGTGGTAATAAATTACGTCTTAAAATTAATCACATAACATAGGTTTTATGGAAAACGAAACAATTGTAACCCAACCCTCACCAAACTATTATGTTTTTGAACTTCCATTGCCAAACGCAACCGCGGTTTTGGTGTTGGGTATTTTGTCTATAATTACCTGTTTCTGTTATGGTTTTTTTGGATTAGTGTTTTCTATCATCGCATTGGTATTGGCTTCAAAAGACAACGCTCTTTATGTTGCCAATCCTAAAAAATACTCCTTAAGTTCGTACAATAATTTAAAAGCGGGTAGGGTGTGTGCCATCATTGGCCTTTCTGTTTCTGCTCTTTTTGTAATGGGAATTATTCTTGCCATTTTTGTAGGATTAGCGGAAGGATATAATTGGAGAATGTATTAATTAGAGCATTGATTTCTCGATAGTTATTGATTGTAAAATGCGAATCAGCAAGTATTTGTTGATTTATTTTACTTTTTTGCAAGATTTCGCCCCTCTTTTTATCTAATTGTTGTGTCTTTAAAAAAACAACAAAATGAAAAACTTAGATTTTAACGATTTCTTGCAATCTGCAAATGGCCTCAAATCCGTTATTGTAGACGAATCGGTGTTTGAAAACATCTATCAAAACGCACTCTCTTCCAATCCAAAAGAGAGTTATTTAATACCTCGCCTTATAAAATATGTTGCCGCTGCTGTGGTTTTATTGGTGGCAATCAATCTGTTTTCAATTATTAAATATACATCAAGTCAGAACTCTACTGTTCAAACGGAAAAACCAAGCAAGCAGTTGGCCGA
This sequence comes from Bacteroidales bacterium, assembly GCA_038240835.1. Classification (GTDB taxonomy): domain Bacteria; phylum Bacteroidota; class Bacteroidia; order Bacteroidales; family WCHB1-69; genus JBAXTE01. The sequence continues at coordinate 5,231 of JBBRGJ010000059.1, forward strand.
TGATTTTGATTTTAATAGATAAAGATGAAAAAGATGAATCAAAAAAAAGTTATTTACACCCTGTTTGCATTGGTTGCAATGCTTATTGTGCTCAACATTACGCTCATCATGTTTGTGTTTTTCAAGCATCCGTCCCATGGAAATCCCCACTGCGATGGTGAAGGCAGAAGAGAGAGAGGTCAGTTTTTAGTCACAACACTGCATTTCAACGCAGATCAAGAGGCTGCTTTTGATAAGTTGCGCGAAGAGCACCATTTTATTGTTGAGCCCATTCAGGAAGAGATCATGAAAAACAAAACTCACTTTTTTGCAAGTGTCAAAGATGAAAAAGTAGACTCCGTTGCAATCGATTCTCTCTCTAAAGTGATTACAGAACTTCACCGAATGGTGGATGTTGCTACTTTTTATCACTTTAAAAAAATCAGAGCTATTTGTAATCCAGAACAACAAGAAAAGTTTGACGAACTGGTAGAAGAAGGCCTATTTATGCCAAATCAGGACAAAGGTCGCGGAAGACGATTTAAAAATCAACAATAAACAGATATAATTCACATTCATAAAATAGATAACATATGAAAACTGGTAAAAATGTAGCCATCAGCGAATCGGGTTTTGTCCTCAATACCGCTTCGGGAGAATCTTTTTCCACCAACCCAATTGGAGTGGAAATATTAAACTTACTTAAAGAGGATTTGTCATTTGACGAAATTGCAACCACCATCATCGAAAAATACGAAGTAGACTTTAACACCTTTGAAAAAGATTTTGCAGATTTTAAAAATTTGCTCACTTTTTATCATCTTACCGAAGTAGAGTAATTAGAAAAACAAATTTAAAAATTTGCACATGAAAAAGAAGATAATTGTTGGAGTTACTGGCTTAAACGCAATTGACAGTCCAGGGCCAGGGGTGGCTGTTATCAGAGCCCTTCGCAATTCCAAAATGTTTGATTGCAGAATCATCGGTTTTTCGTACGAATCGCTCGAACCGGGTATTTACATGCACGATATTGTGGATAAAACGTATCAAATACCTTATCCTTCTGCAGGCGCTCAGGTATTGTACGATCGGATTGCATACATCAATAGTGTCGAAAAATTTGATGTAATTATTCCAAACTTCGATGCGGAGTTATACTCTTTTATGCGTATCGAAAAAGATTTGGAAGCATTGGGAATAAAAATGTTGCTACCAACCATGGAGCAGTTTGAAGAACGTCACAAGTACAATTTGCCCGATTTTGGACTGAAGTATCAGATTGATGTGCCCTTTAGTAAATCCATTTTTTCGTCTGCTGAGGTTTACGGATTGCATCATGAGTTTTCGTACCCGTTGGTGGTAAAAGGAAAATATTACGACGCAAGCATTGCCAACAATGCAGATCAAGCGGTGAATTATTTCAATAAAATTAGTTCTAAATGGGGACTGCCCATTATTATTCAGCAATACGTTACTGGAACGGAATATAATTTAGCAGGTTTGGGCGATGGCAACGGCAATTTAATTGCTGCAATTCCCATGCGTAAACAGTATATCACCGACAAGGGTAAGGCTTGGGGCGGAATTAGCATCGACGATACCGAGATGATAGAAATGGCCAAAAGGTTTGTGAAAAACACAAAATGGAAAGGTGGTTTTGAGTTGGAGTTGATGAAAAGCGACGATGGTAAATATTATCTATTAGAAATTAATCCCAGAATGCCTGCATGGATTTATCTATCGGTGGGCTGTGGACAAAATATTCCCGAAGGCGTGGTTAGAATTGCTTTGGGTGAAAAGATGACTCCTTACACCGATTATTCGGTTGGTAAAATGTTTATCCGTTACGCTTGGGATATGATTGTGGACGTAGAGGAGTATCAGAAAATTGCAACATTTGGCGAACTTTAGTTCACGCCCCAATTGTGAAAAGCTAAAAAAAGTAAAAAATATTAAATCAGTATACAATGAGTAAAGTAAGATATGAACGACCTGTGATTCAGAAATTGGAAGCAGGAATGCCTAATAAATTTGGAACTAAAACTGAGTATTATCCAATGACTCACATTGATGGTGCAGCTGTAAAAGAGCTTACCAACGAGTATGGATCGCCACTTTTTGTGGTTTCCGAGCAAACCATCAGAGATACTTACCGCCGAGCAAAAAGAGCTTTTACTACCCGATATCCAAAAGTGCAATTTGCGTGGTCGTACAAAACCAACTATTTGAGTGCCGTTTGTAATGTGTTTCACCAAGAGGGATCGTGGGCAGAAGTGGTTTCTGGTTTCGAATACGACAAAGCCATCAACAACGGCGTGGAAGGAAGTAAAATTATTTTCAACGGTCCCGATAAATCGGAAGAGGATCTTCGTCGTGCCATCGAAAACGAATCGTTGATTCACATCGACCACTTGGATGAATTATACATGATTATCGATTTAACGGATAAGATGAAAAAACGTCCAAAAGTTGCCATTCGGGTAAATATGGATACTGGCATCTATCCAATGTGGGATCGTTTTGGATTTAACTACGAAAATGGTCAAGCGTGGGATGTGATTAATAAAATTATGACGGGAAATAAAATGGATTTGATGGGACTTCATTGTCACATTGGTACATTTATGCTCGCTCCAAGTGCTTATGCAATTGCTGCTTATAAGTTGGCAACATTGCTTTCGGAAGTGGATAATAAATATCACTACCGATTAAAATATATTGATTTAGGAGGTGGTTTTGCTTCCAGAAATACGCTAAAAGGTTCGTACTTGCCCGGCAACGATATAAATCCAACCATCGAAGATTTTGCAGATGCAATTACCTCTACGTTGATTAATTTTAATTTTAACGACAACGAGTTGCCAACCTTGGTTTTGGAAACTGGAAGAGCGCTAATTGATGAGTCTGGTTTTTTAATTTCTACCGTCATTGCCAATAAACGAAACTCGATGGGCAAACGAACTACTGTGATAGATGCTGGAGTTAACTTGTTGTTTACAGCTTTTTGGTACGATCACAAAATTACGCCTGCGCAACCATTTACACACTACAGTGAGCCTACTGTCCTTTATGGTCCATTGTGTATGAACATCGATATTGTGAGAGAAAATGCCGATTTGCCGTTGCTCAACAAAGGAGATCAAGTGGTTATTCAAAACGTAGGTGCGTATGATATGACTCAGTGGATGCAGTTTATTACACTCCGACCAAATATTGTGATGGTAGATTTAAAAGGTCAAGCGCACAAGATTTGTAAAAGTGAATCCATCGATACGTTTCTTGAAAAAGAGATTGTGCCAGACTATTTAAAAAAGTTTGAGTTATAATTTTATTCACATTTTACACCTGTTGTTTTGATATTGTATGCAGATGATTCATCGATATTTCTCTTATTTTACGACTTCTGTTAAAAGTGTTTTGCTGAGTTATTCACAAGTGTTTTTTTCAAACAACTTGCTGTTCTCATGCATCTTGCTCGTGGTTAGTTTCTTCGATTTTTGGGGAGGATTAGCTGGCTTTTTGGCAGTGGTGGCCACCAATGTGATTGCTTTGATTATGGGGTTCAACAAGGATCACATTAAGAAGGGATTGTATGGGTTTAACTCACTTTTGGTGGGACTGGGAATTGGTATGTATTACGCACCAAGTGTAGAATTTTATTTCGTATTGGTGATTGCAGCGCTGCTCACGCTTTTTTTGACGATTGCGTTGGATGGAATCATTGGAAAATACGGACTCCCTTTTCTGAGTCTTCCATTTCTGTTTTCGCTGTGGATTATTATCTTGGCCACACGCCAGTTTGAACACATAGAAATCAGTCAGCGAGGAGTTCTGTTATACAATGAGATGTATTCAATGGGTGGGCAACCTTTGATGGATGTGTATAAGTTTTTTCAGAATTTGCCGGTTGTGGATTCTCTAATTACCTATTTTCTCTCGCTGGGCGCTATCTTTTTCCAACATTCAATATTAGCAGGTGTGTGCATCGCCATCGGTTTGTTGATCTATTCGCGCATCGCTTTTTCTTTGTCACTGATTAGTTTTTACACGGCTTTTTATTTCTACTCCTTTATTGGAGCTGATATCGGTCAGCTGAGTCATAGCTTTGTTGGATTTAATTTTATCCTCACAGCCATTGCCATTGGCGGTTTCTTTATTGTTGCTTCGCGATATTCCTACTTGTGGGTGGTGGTGATTACGCCGTTGATTGCCATATTGATTGCCTCATTTAGCACTGTTTTAGGTGTTTGTCAATTGGCTATTTTTTCACTTCCTTTTAATATTGTGGTGATTTTGTTTTTGTATGTGTTAAAGTTTCGTGTCAAAAACTATAAGCGACTGCAATTGGTGGAAGAGCAAAATTTTAGTCCGGAGTTAAATTTATACAATCAGCAAAATTTTGCCGAACGTTTTAGTAATTCCTTACATGTGTCGATTGAATTACCCGTGAGGGACGAGTGGATAATTACGCAAGCGCACAACGGAACCATTACCCATCGTGGGGATTGGCAACATGCGTGGGATTTTGAAATTTCCAACGAACAAGGAGCTTTTTTTCACGGAAGTGGATTTGATAAAAACAACTATTTTTGTTACAACAAACCCGTTTATGCGCCTGGAGATGGTTGGGTGGAAAACATTGTGGATAATATCGATGATAATCCCATTGGCAATGTTGATTTGGATCATAATTGGGGAAATACCATCATTATAAAACATGGCGAAGGACTTTATAGCAATATTAGTCACCTTAAACGCGAAAGTTTTAAAGTAGTCGTTGGCGATTTTGTCAAACGTGGCGATGTCATTGCACATTGTGGAAATTCTGGTCGATCGCCACAGCCACACGTTCATTTTCAACTTCAACAATTGCCTTTTGTGGGTTCTAAAACCATCGATTTCCCAATCGTTCATTATATCGAACACGAGAAAGATGGCTTTAAAATTCACTTTTACGATTTTCCAAAAAAGGAACAACGGGTGTCAAATATTAATCCCACCGAATCTATTGCAACAGGGCTAAAGTTTATTCCTGGACAAAAACTAACGTTTGATTTGTTTGACAAGAAGAGCAATCAATCGATTAAAACTGTGGAATGGGAAGTGTTGGTCGATTATTTTAACCAAACGTACCTGTATTGCGCTCAAACAAAGTCGTCGGCTTATTATTATAGCGATGGAAAAGTGTTTATGTTTACCAAGTTTTATGGCAATAAAAAGAGCGAACTTTTTAGTTTCTACCTCGCGTTGTACCGCATTTCTACTGGTTTTTACTACAAATTATTGGTTGAAGATACGTTGCCGCTGACTCTTGTGAACAACAAAGCTATCTTGGTCCTCCAAGATTTTATTGCGCCTATTTATTTGTTTCTGAAATCCAAATACGTTGCCTCTTATGTCCGTAAAACGGAAGATTTTAGCAAAAACAACGTGATTATTGAATCTAAGGTTACTTTTGGCGCCGCTAATTTGGAGTTTAAACGTCAAGTATTTCTTATTGAATTCTCAAACAGAGGATTAGAGTCTATCGATTACACCTCCAACAAAAAAGCGGTTTGCTTAAAACAAATTTTCAAACATCGAACCATATAATGCAAAAAATCATTCTCCTTATATTAATTGTGACCTCTTTTGTTTCTATTAAAGCGCAAGATACAATCGGTTATTTGCAGTTGGAACAAAAAACCACCGAGCTCTATTTCTCCTCGCAATGGGATTCTCTGATCATTGTTGGGAACCTTGGATTGGCAAACAATATTGACTATTTTTATCTTCGCACCCGATTGGGAGTGGCTTATTTTTACAAAGAGAACTATGGAAAAGCAATCTCTAATTTAGAAAAAGCGAAAACAATGAATCCAAGCGATGAGTTTACAAATAGTTATCTCTATTTGTCGTATAAATACATAGGTAGGGATTTGGATGCTGAGGTAGTGGGAAAAATGCTTGGCGACTCTCTGCGAAAATTAGAATTATTTCGAAAAACTCCTTTTTTTAGTGGCCTTTATCTCGAAATTGGCGCTAATTCCGCAGGGAGTTATGTGCCCGAAGAGATGACAAAGTTTAGCTCCAATGTGAGAGAGACTTCGTCGAAAGCAAATGCATTACAATATGGATTTTTGGGGTTGACAAATCAAGTAACACCGTGGCTTTCGCTTTTTTATGGATATAGTTTTTTGTCTACTTCTTCCACCATTTATACCTATCAAAAGGCGGCTCCTCCTCTGTTTGTCAAAAAAACCATGTCCGATATTTTTGTCAAACAGCAACAGTTTTATGTGAGCTCAAAAATTAGAATTGCACGTGGACTGAATCTAAATCCTTATTATCACTCCATTAATCTGAAAAATGATTTGTCGAGTATCTCTTTCTCTGGAGATTCTAATCTTTTGGTTCGTGATTATATCGCAGGTCTTGGAGTTTCTAAACGGTTGGGAAACTTTGAATTTGGCGGAGAGATTTCTAAAAATAAAATGAACAACACCAATCACACACAAATGATGGGAAGCCTTGCGTGGTATCCACTTTCAAATAAAAACTTATATTTAGTTGGAAACATTACATCGATAAGTTCAAAAAAACCGGGACCTTCGTCATCCCCAACAGGGAATCCTTCAACGTTATATTTTACTGGAAAAATTGGAGGGAAATTGTACGACAAAGTTTGGGGCGAAACTGCCTTTTATAGCGGAAACATACAAAATAGTCACATTGGCTCTGGTTTTGTCTTTTTCAATACCCTCGATAAATACAACATGATGGCGAATGCAACCCTCAGTATCTTGCTGAAAAAAGTAACACTTTCGCTTAAATACCAATATTCATCATTCACTGGCGAGAAAGAGTCACAAGACAACGCTGGGAAAACAAATATCACCGAATTCAAATTTAATAAACAAACAATCACAGGAGGTCTATTATGGAAATTTTAAAAAAATCAATTATCTTACTTGCCTTTTTATTCGCCTTTCAGGTGTCACACGGTCAGAGCCAATTACAGATTCAAATATCCGCTTTCGATAGCAGTTATAAATTAGAAAAAGCAGCAAAATATTTGGATGCAATTAACTCAATTAAAGCGATTTACGACGAAACTTCGTACGAAATGAATATGAGGCTGGGTTGGTTGAACTATTTAGTGGGTCAGCAAACTGCATCCATTGGTTTTTATGCCAAAGCAATTAAAATAAACCCTTTTTCTATCGAATCGCGGTTTGGTTATGTAATGCCTGCATCTGTATTGGGAAACTGGGAAATGGTGAAGGAGCAGTATTTAGAGATTTTGAAAATCGACGACAAGAACACCAAAGCAAATTACAATGTTGGACTAATTTATTATAATTCAAAAGATTATGTAAAAGCCCACAAACATTTTGAAATCTGCGCCAACCTCTATCCATTCGACTACGACTCAGTGCACATGTACGCTTGGAGCAGCTATTTCCTAGGCAAACTAAGAGAAGCCAAAGTCCTATTTTCAAAATGTCTGTTGATAAAACCCAACGACAAATCCGCAACCGATGGATATTCACTAATTAAATAGATTTCTTTTTTTAACCGCAGAGCTCGCGGAGTGGAAAGCAAAGAGATAGAACGCAGAGCGATGTGCTGAGCCTGTCGAAGTGCCGCAATGCGTGGCTAGCTTCGCACGTAAAAGAAAATATTGCTCATTTGTGAACATTGCTATCTCGACCGACCTTGTCAAAAAAGCGTTAAGAAAAAGAGGTGGTTTTACGGATGAAGCGAGGCGGGTGTGTTGACGTAAATAGATTCAAGTCGGAAACATCCGTCATGTGAACAAAATTGCTTTAGTGAAGCTCTTGACTTGGCTCGCGCCGGAAAATCACCTTTTTTTTAGCTTTTTTGGCGAAGTCTTGATTTTTTGGTTACTTTTGTATCAAGACAAAAGTGACACTAAAAAAGAAAAATCTTCGAAGAAAAATAGTTTTAAATTCTTTGACAGAATCTCATCAAAAAGATATCATATTAAAAAATAGAAATAATACCGTATGCTAATGTATTTTAGTTTAATTAGAATAAAACGTAATTCGATATATTAAAAAAACGGATTATGCAGATTGAAAAATCTGCATAATCCGTTTTTTAATATATCGGACAGTGATTACATACCACCCGCTTGGCAAGCAGTAATCGCTACTACGTTTACGATGTCTTCTACGGAGCAACCTCTCGATAAATCGTTGATAGGAGCTGCCATTCCTTGCATCACAGGACCAATTGCTTCGGCACCTGCTAGACGTTGAACAAGTTTGTAGGCAATGTTTCCAGTTTCTAGGGTTGGAAAAACCAATACGTTTGCTCTTCCAGCTATTTCGCTACCAGGAGCTTTACTTGCGCCAATAGCAGGAACGATGGCTGCATCTGCTTGAAGTTCACCGTCGATTTTCAAATCTGGATCCATTCTTTGTGCGATGCGGGTTGCACTTACCACTTTGTCTACCATTTCGTGTTTTGCACTTCCTTTGGTCGAGAAACTTAACATGGCAACTCTAGGGTCTAAACCAGCAATTGCACGTGCGGTTTTGGCGGTGGTAACTGCTATTTCAGCAAGTTCTTGGTCGGTTGGGTTTGGATGAGCTGCACAATCTGCAAAAACCATCACACCATTGTCACCCCATTGTTTGTCTTTCATAACCATGATGAATGCGCCAGAAACAACGCTCACGCCAGGTAATGTTTTAACGATTTGGAATGCAGGACGAAGAACATCACCGGTTGAGTTTAACGCACCTGCTACTTCGCCATCAGCTTCTTTGTTTTTGATTAATAAAACAGCAAGATACAATGGATCTTCCACTAAAACTGCCGCTTGTTCAATGGTCATTCCTTTGTTCTTGCGAAGATTGAATAACATTTCGGTGTAAAAGCCTTTTTTCTCGTGTGATTTTGGATCGATCACAAGCGCTTTGTCAATGTTTTTAAGACCCAGATTTTTTGCTTTTTCACTAATTTCTTGTTGATTCCCTAGCAAAATTATTCTTGCCAACGACTCTTCAATAATAATTTCGGTTGCTTTTAGAGTTCTCTCTTCGGCACCTTCTGGCAACACGATGCACTTGTTGTTTTTGTGCGCTGTTGCCTTTATTTGTTCTATTAATCCCATGATAAAATAATGTTTTGTAATTTGAGCACAAACTTACAATTTTATTTTGATTGCTTTGCGCAGAAAACAAAAAAAAGCCCAACAAATGTTGAGCTTTTACTGAGGGAATTAGGAATCGATTAGTTTTCGTAATCTTTAAGGGTAGTCATTAGTTTTTTACGAGTGAAAAATATTCTGCTTTTTACAGTTCCAATTGAAATATTCATGTGATCTGCAATCTCTTTGTATTTAAAACCAGCAATGTGCATTTCAAAAGGTTTGCGTTGACTTAAGTCTAATTTTTTTATCTCAGATACAATTTGAGATGTGTTGTTTCTCGAGTCAGCATTTGAATCGTGATTGTGTATCGATGAATTTATAAAGTAATGATCATTGGTGCTGTCAATCATTGTATTCGTTTTTGCTTTTCTACGGTAGTTGTTGATAAACGTATTTTTCATTATCGTGTAAGTCCAAGCTTTTAGGTTGGTGTCTTCGCGATACTTTTCTTGATTGGTAATTGCTTTCACTAAAGTATCTTGAACTAGGTCTTTTGCGTCTTCATCATCATTGGTTAGAGAGATTGCAAAATAGCTTAGCTGGTTCTCAAGTTTCATTAGCTGGGTGTTGAATTCGATTGTGGTCATAATATTTTGGGTTTTGGATTAATTATGCAAGTTACGATTTTAAAAAAGAGAAGTCAAGTGTTAATTAAAAAAACATGTTAAATGTTATTAAAAAATTCAAACGTTGTATTAATAATTTTCATGGGACAAAGGTATGAAATCAAAACACTGAAGTCAAATCAATAGTTCTTATGGTGATATAGAGGTTCTTTATACAACATTTTAACTCACTGATTGTAAATGAGTTGAAACTTGTGGTTTTCCCATATGCAAAATTTTATGGAACGATGATGGAATTTGAATTTTTTCTTAATTTAATGCATACCTCTTTCCAGGCATGCATCGGATGATGTTTTTAAATTCTAAATTTAATAAAACGGATGCCATTTTGGTTGCTGACATTTCTAAGGTGTTGATTAACAGGTCTATGCCGCAGTCGCCGTGATCAGAAAGCATTTTTGCAACAATCATCTCTTGTTCGGTGAGTTCTTGGAAAAGCGAAGTCTGTTTGTTTTTGACCGATTTTGGTTCCCAACTCATGGCTCTAATTATATCGGTGGCTGAGGTCACCAAGGCGGCTTTGTTGTATTTTATCAAGTTGTTGCATCCTTCAGACATTGGATCGTTGGTTCTGCCGGGAATTGCAAATACATCTCGACTGTACGAGTTTGCGATGTCTGCTGTAATCAACGCGCCGCCTTTTGAGCTTGCTTCTATCACCAAAGTAGCATCTGCCAATCCGGCGATGATTCTGTTCCGTTTCGGAAAGTTTTCTCTGTTTGGAATTGTCTTGGAGGTAAACTCCGTTAAAATTCCGCCAGTTTCCAACATCATTTTGGCCATTTTCCGATTTTCTGCTGGGTATAACGTATCGTGTCCGTGAGCGGTTATTCCTACGGTGGGTATTCCCATATCCAAGGCCGTTTGGTGGGCGATGGTGTCGGCTCCATAAGCTAATCCGCTAACAATTAAAATGTTGCTATCTGCTAATTCTTCAATGATTTTTTTGCCCATCCATTTTCCATACTCTGTTATTTTGCGAGTTCCTACAATGCTAATTATTCTGCTGTAGTTTAAATTTGCCGAACCTCTATAATACAAAAGAATGGGACCATCATCGCAAAATTTTAAACGATACGGATAGTTTGCTTCGGTGTAGAAAACGGGTGTGATGTTGTTTTTTTCAACAAAAGCTACTTCAAGTTCTGCCTCTTTCAATGCAGAAGCTGATTTTAGGGATTTTATCACCAATTTGGAAAATCCAGCGGCCAATATGTCTTTGCCTTTTGCCTTAAACACAGATTGGGCATCTCCAAAATGGAACAATAATTTTTTAGCTGTAATGTCCCCAATTTGAGGCAGCTTTGTAAGCGCTATTTGATATAATAACATGGTGATTAATGGGGTTAAATCAGTTTTTATTTATTTTCAGATGGTTTGAGATTCCAAAGATACATCATTTTTTTTAAAAATGGAACTGGTGAGTAGATTTTTTTTATTTTTCCTTAAATCCGCAACCAAAATAGCATTATAACAAAATTTTGTCAAAAACTAAAAACCACATTGCTTCGAAGAACTTATTTTTGATTAATACTTTTGTCTTGATACAAAAGTATTCAAAATCCCGATAGCTCCTATGTTTGCAAAAATATTAATTTTGCATAATTAAAGTGAAAGGAATAAGAGTCAACCGATGGCTAAGTAACTCTTGAAGTATATTGTCCGATAGATATAACCTTATTCCTTTTATCTCTTAGA
>JBBRGJ010000060.1:0-16673 GCA_038240835.1 Bacteroidales bacterium
TCTAAGAGATAAAAGGAATAAGGTTATATCTATCGGACAATATACTTCAAGAGTTACTTAGCCATCGGTTGACTCTTATTCCTTTCACTTTAATTATGCAAAATTAATATTTTTGCAAACATAGGAGCTATCGGGATTTTGGTTACTTTTGCATCAAGGCAAAAGTATCAATCAAAATAGCTTCTTCGACGTAAAATTGTTTTCTAATAAAATCTTATCAAAATACTATCTTATTAGTGCATTTAACATTAAAAGAAAAAAAACAATGTCAGTATTAGTAGAATTTGCAATGTTCCCAACCGATAAGGGAGCCAGCGTAAGCGAATATGTAAGCAGAATCATTAAAATGATTGACCAAAAGGGAATCGATTACCAACTTACGCCCATGGGGGCTATTTTCGAAACCGAATCGATGACCGAAGCACTCGAGATTCTAAATCTTGCCTACCTGCAGATAGAAAAAGATTGTAAACGAGTCTATTCATCGGTAAAATTCGACATTCAACCCGAAAAAAACAACCGTATTTCGTCAAAGATAAAATCCATTGAGGACAAAATTGGGGTGGTGAAAAAATAATTTTTCCCAATAACTGTCCACTTATCTTTTGAAATGAAACTTCTTGATTTGCTTTCGCTTTAAATAAACTCACAATTTTTGTATCTTTGCACTAAAATTAAACAACTTTGAGTTTATGAGCATAGAATTGAGCGAACAGGAAATTATTAGACGGAACTGTTTAACCGAACTTTCAGAAATTGGGATAAATGCATATCCAGCAGCATCTTATGATGTAACTGCGACTACTGCCGAAATATTAACCAAATTTGAAGCGGATCAAACGCTGTTTCAAGAGGTAAGTATTGCAGGTAGAATTATGAACCGCCGCATCATGGGGGCAGCCAGCTTTATCGAATTACAAGATTCCACCGGACGTATTCAACTTTACTTTAAACGCGACGATATTTGTCCTACCGAAGACAAATCGATGTACAATAATGTGTTTAAAAAACAACTCGATTTAGGCGATATCATTGGCATTAAAGGATTTGTTTTTATCACCCAAATGGGCGAAATTACGATCCACGTGAAAGAGTTCACTATTCTCAGCAAAACCTTACGCCCACTACCTATTGTTCGTGAAAAAGAAGATAAAGTTTGGGATGCATTTACCGATCCTGAGCAACGATATAGAATGCGTTACCTCGATTTAATCGTAAATCCAGAGGTGAAAGAGACGTTTGTAAAACGTACAAAATTGGTTAATTCCATGCGTGAATTCCTGAACGAAAAAGGATATCTAGAAGTAGAAACTCCTATATTACAGCCAATTTATGGAGGTGCCGCTGCTCGTCCATTCAAAACGCATCACAACACCCTCGATATGCCACTTTATTTGCGTATCGCCAACGAACTTTATCTAAAACGCCTTATTGTAGGGGGGTTTGATGGAGTGTATGAATTTTCTAAAGATTTCCGTAACGAAGGAATGGACCGTTTCCATAATCCTGAATTTACCCAAATGGAACTTTACGTTGCCTATAAAGATTATTTCTGGATGATGGACACCGTGGAAGAGATGGTAGAAAGAGTCGCCATTGCACTAAACGGAACTACCCAAATTCAAGTGGGCGAGAATCTTATCGATTTTAAACGTCCTTGGAAACGTTATACCATGTTCGAAGCCATTGAACATTTCACGGGCATCGATATCTCAAATATGAACGAAGCCGAACTTCGCCAAACGGCAATCAAACTAAAAGTTCCAGTGGACGAAAGCATGGGAAAAGGCAAATTAATAGATGAAATATTTGGTGAAAATTGCGAGCATTTGCTTATTCAACCTACATTTATTTATGATTATCCGGTTGAAATGTCGCCATTGGCTAAGAAACACCGTTCCAAAGAAGGTTTAGTCGAACGTTTTGAAGCGGTATGTAATGCCAAAGAAATTTGCAACGCTTACTCTGAATTAAACGATCCAGTTGACCAACGTGAACGTTTTGAAAGCCAGTTGGAACTTGGAAAACGTGGCGACGAAGAGTCAATGGTTTTGGATGAAGACTTCTTGAGAGCACTTGAGTATGGAATGCCACCTACCGCAGGTTTAGGAATTGGCATCGACCGCTTGGCAATGATTATGACCAATTCTCACTCCATTCAAGATGTACTGTTTTTTCCTCAAATGCGTCCCGAGAAAAAAGTGGAAGTTGCAACAGATCAGGACTATGAAGCACAAGGAATTCCAACTGCTTGGATTCCAGCTTTGCGCAAAATGGGATTCAATACCATCAATGAACTAAAAGAAGCCAATGCACAAAAACTATTCAACGACTTAAATGGAATGCGCAAAAAACTAAAACTCGAAATCGGAGCCGCAAAACTAGAAGAAGTGCAAAGCTGGATAGAAAAATAGAGAGAGCAAAGAGTCGAAAGTTTATAAAGTCGAAAGGCTATAAAGGTGAAAGTTTGTAAAGGTGAAAAGCTGAAAGAAGAAAGCTGAAATCAACTTAATATAGACAACAAGATTTTCTTCGCACCCGGAATTTATCCCGCTTCGGCGGGAGGGCTGGGGCAAATGAAGAAAATCAACTCAAAAGAAATTATAGAAGCAAGAAACAAAGTTTATAAAGTCAAAAGGCTATAAAGTTAAAAAATAAAAAGGTGGGTGAGGTTCTCGAACCCGCCTTTGTTTTAAAATAATTTCTAACTTTGTAAAAAAAGTATCCGCATGAGCACAATTGAATTACGGCAAGTGATTTCGGAGTATCTGAGTCACATTGATGATCTCTCTTTTTTAAATGCAATCAAGACCATTTTGGAATCCAAAGCGGGCGAAAAGACATATCATCTTAGCAAAAAAGAGGAAATTCGAATAGAAGAGGGTTGTACGCAATATAAAAAGAAGCAAACCATTTCTGACAACCAATTAAAAAAGGACGTTGATCAATGGCTAGATACCAAATAGAGTGGTCAGCTGAGGCAAGGCTTGATTTATTTGACCTGTTAAATTTCTATCTTGAAAGAAATGGAAATGCTGTTTATAGTCGAAAACTCAATGCAGAGATTCGTAAAAGCGTAAAAATTATTTCTAAAAATCCATTTACAGGAATAAAAACGAGTAATGAATCTGCTTTTATAATTTTTACAGGCAATTATCAAATCATTTATAAAGTAATTGACTTAACAATTGTCATTGTAATGATCTGGGATTCGAGAAGAAATCCTGAGAATAAAAACTCCCTTAATCACGGATCCCTAAACCTAACTTAGAACTTTTACCCAAATGACAACGATAGAAATAATCGCTTTAATTACCTCTGGTCTCTTTGTGGGATTTATCAATACTTTGGCGGGTGGTGGTACGATTATTTCGCTTACCGTATTGATGTTGTTGGGATTGCCTCCAAGTGTGGCCAATGGAACCAATCGAGTGGCTATTATTCTTCAGAACCTTACCTCTGTGGCCAATTTCAGAAAGAAAAAATATTTAGACACAAAAAAAGGCCTTCAACTGGGAATCCCCACCGTTATTGGCTCGATCGTCGGTGTATTTATTGTTATAAAACTCGATGAACAGATTATTCAATATTGCTTTGGCGCCATCATGGTGGTGATGCTCTTTTTCTTAATCTACAAACCCGATCAATGGCTAAAAGGGAAAGAGGAACTCCTAAACAAACCCATCACTTGGAAAATATATGTGCTGATGTTTTTTATCGGTATTTATGGTGGCGTTATTCACGTTGGAATTGGTTATTTTATTCTTTTTGCCCTAATTTTCGGAATGGGATTCGATTTGGTAAAAGGAAATGCCATGAAAAACTTACTCGTATTAATGTACGTTCCGTTCACACTTATCATCTTTGTGTTAAACGATCAAGTACGCTGGGATTACGGACTCACTCACGCCATTGGCAATATTATTGGCGCTTACGTTGCCTCTAAATGGGCGATGGAATGGGGCGCTAAATTTGTCCGATATCTGATGATGGTGATCATTGCGTTCTCTGTGCTCCAAATGTTTGGAGTGTTAGATTTAAGATCATTTATTCAAGGATTGTTACACTAATTCTAAAGTTTAATGAATCACTTAAAGCAAAACCACTTGCATTATTGTAACATTTAAGTTACCTTTGTAGAAAAATTTAGTGGAACGAATTCGTACAATTATTGCCTATAAACATTATTTTGAAGAATTTTTATCGCAACAAACCATAAAAGTTCAAAACAAAATATTTAAGATTCTCGAATTGGTCGAGTATCAGCAGCATGTACCAGCTAAGTATTTAAAACACATCCAAGGGACAGAAGGATTATATGAAACACGGTTTGCTTTAGGGAGTGATATATGGAGAGTTTTCTGTTTTTTTGATGATGGGCAATTAGTAATTTTATTAAATGGATTTCAGAAAAAGACTCAAAAAACACCAAAATCAGAAATAGAAAAGGCATTAAGACTCAAAAGCGCCTACTTTAACGAAAATAAAAAATGATGAACAAAAATAAATCGGATATAACTACTTGGTCGCAAATAAAGAATTCTCAATTTGGGGAAATTGGGACTAACAGACGTGACGAACTTGAACGAGAATTCGAATCATTCAAGATTGGAATTTTGCTCAGACAAGCCAGAGAATCAAGAAAAATGACACAAGAAGATTTGGCAAAAATCATTGACAAAAAAAGAACATATATATCAAGAGTTGAAAATGATGGGAGCAACATTACATTAAAAACCCTTTTCGAAATTGTAGAAAAAGGCTTAGGTGGCAAGGTGACAATTGGTATTGAATTTTAATTCTCAAGATTAATCATCACAAGCACCTTTTATCTAAACACATGAACCATTTAGCGCATTTTTTCCTCTCCTTCGAACAAGAACATCTGCTTGTTGGCAACTATATGGCCGATTTTGCAAAAGGTTCGAGTTATCTAAACTTGTCGCCCGAAATACAACAAGGTGTTTTGTTGCACCGATTTATCGACCATTTCACCGACAATCATCCATTGGTGGATAAAAGCAAAGCTCGTATTTCGAAAGCACAAGGGAAGTTTGCACCCATTGTGATGGATGTTTTTTACGATTATTTATTGGCAACTCATTGGAATCTATACAGTAATGAGCCGTTGTCAGCTTTTGCTAAAAACAGATATCAGCAATTAAATAATCACAAAACCCTATTTCCAGAACCGCTCCTATTACGTTTTGAGCACATGAAAACCCACGATTGGCTAAGCAATTACGCGACTATTTATGTCATCGAACGAGCATTAATCGGCCTTTCAAATAGAGCAAAATTTGAAAACGAAATGGGCAATTCCATCCAACTCCTTTTGAAACATGAAACAGAATTAGCAAACGACTTCAATCAGTTTTTCCCACTTATTATCAAAGCCTGTCAAAAACAGATAAACTCTACAACGTTGATTCAGGAGTCAATTCATTAATGATTTGGTGATTTTGGAAAGTGGAAAAAAAATAACGGGGGTGACGGAGTAACGGGGTGACAGAGCGTCCCGAATTTTTCAAAATTCGGGACGCTCTGTTAACTGTTAACTGTTACACTGATAACTGTTAACTGATAACTGTTAACTGATCTGCTCCGGTTTCACAATCGAATTACCAATGGCACATTCAAGACAACGTTTTGCATCACAGTAGTGCCTTTTTAATTGCAACAAAGATTGTGTTCTAAAGGCCGTTGCTGTATTGATATTCAATCGTTTGAATTCTCTAATAATTGCATTGTCTTCTGCTGGCAACAAGTCGTGCAAGTCCAATGCTTTTTTTATCATCGACTCTTTGCTGTAATATTTCCCATACAAAAACAGGAAAGGAGCCACTGAATTAATAAGAATTAGCTGGGTCATGGTGGAGCCCAATTTGTAACTTTTCACCTTTGCCTCTTTGTCAAAAAGATAATGACTTTGCCAGTATTCGGAAGTTCCTACTTGAAAAGTTTCCCACATGTTGGCAATTTCTAAAGAGACAACGACTGTTGAAAAGAGCGAAGTCTTATTGCATAAAAGCATGGCCAACTGTGCAATCCTGTGGGTGGGAAAACTTGAAGGTCGAAGCCTTAAAAAGTTCCACACCGACTTATCCAAAGGCGTTAGCCCATATTTAGTTTGCAAAAACAAGTATTCTTTCTGTAATTTTATAGGATATTCATCCGCAAACTGCTCATTCAACATTCCAGCCTGACCAAAAAGCAATGCTTCTACTTGAAAAAGCGAGTTTGTGTGTTTTTGCAAGACATTAAGAGGCAACGACTTTGCCAACAACTCAAATGGAACAGCGTTCACTTTTAACCCAAAGGAAGAGGCCACCGATTCATAAAAAGTCTGTTCCCAATTGAAGCTATTTTGCTGTAACCTATTATCTATATGGATTGATTTCTCCTCCACCCTTTCAATCAGTAAACGCTCCAACCATAACTCGAAAGTAATTCGAGGAACATCCGAAATCTGCTTTTCGCAAGCAATCCAACGATTCGCCTCCATCAGAGAGTCAAATTTTGAATAGATTGTTTCGTCAAAATGTCCCTTAATTTCAAATGTTGGAATAACCTCACCCGAAACTCTCGAAACATCCACATCTGCGGAGTAAACCACGTGCAAAACAATGTTGTTGTACGCCATATTCTCCTGATGCTTATGATTATACCAATCGGAGGCATTGATATGAATCTCAACATTGCCAGCCCACTCTATATCCCCAATTTTTATCTTTGCATTCAAAAAATCGGGACCACCATCGGTATTGTAAAGTCCAGGTGACATAATTGTAATAGTCTCTCCATTGGTGGTGGTAAGGCTGCTTTTATAAAAATATTTATGTTGCCATAAATAGTGTAAAAAGCGTTCGTTCATGGTTTTGTGTTTTTATTTTTTATTAAAATAATTGGGTGAAGCTTGTGCGGTAGGCATAATAATTAAATCGTTGATGTTTACATGAGGTGGCAACGTGGAAACATACCAAATTGCATCTGCAATATCATCGGGACTAAGTGGCGTAAATCCGTTGTAAACCGCTTTTGCCTTTTCGGCATCACCATGATAACGAACCAACGAAAATTCAGTTTCGGCTGCTCCTGGTGCAATTTGAGAAACTTTAATGTTGTGCATTAGCATATCAATACGCATCGCTTTGGTAAGCGCATCTACGGCGTGTTTGGTCGCACAATACACGTTTCCATTGGCATACACTTCTTTTCCGGCAATGGAGCCAATGTTGATAATATGTCCACGATTTTGAGCAATTAACAACGGTGAAACAGCTTTGGTTACGTACAATAATCCTTTGATATTGGTATCAATCATTTTTTCCCAATCCTCGATGTCTCCATCTTGAATAGATCCTAAGCCTGAAGCCAAACCTGCATTATTTACCAAAATATCTAAATTTTTCCAATCATTTGGCAACGAATCAATCGCCTTGTTTACTTCCGACAATATTCGTACATCAAAATTTAGGGTTAAGACTTCCACTTTGTAGGTCTCTACGAGCTCTTTTTTTAAGGCTTCGAGTAAGTTGTTTCTTCTTCCTGTAATAATTAATCGGTAACCGTTTTGTGCAAATCGAATAGCGGTTGATTTACCAATTCCACTAGTTGCGCCAGTAATTAAAATAGTCTGTGTCATATTGAATTTGTTTTTTAAAAATCAGATAATAATGTAGTTAAATAGATTGCAAATGTAAACATTTTTGTAACTTTGACACGTTAAATTTATATAGATGATGAAGATTTTAATGGTTTGTTTGGGAAATATTTGCCGTTCGCCTATGGCTGAAGGGGTTATGAAACAGGTAGCTGAAGACCATGGTTTGGCCCATGTTTTTGTCGATTCTTGTGGTTTTGAATCCTACCATCTCGGCGATGCACCTGATAAACGGGCAGTTAAAGCTTGCAAAAACCATCAAATAGATATTTCTAACCAACGGCAACGATTATTTAAAGTCTCCGACTTTGATATTTTTGACTATATTTTTGTCATGGATAGCAATAATTACAACGATGTGAGACGTATGGCTCGAAACGAGCAAGATATGAAAAAGGTGGATTATCTTCTAAATGTGGTTTATCCAAATAGCAACAAAGCAGTTCCCGACCCATATTACGGCTCAGACGATGGATTTGAAAATGCTTTTTTACTCATCGAAAAAGCTTGTAAACAATTTGCAAAAGAGAAGTTATTGGTTCAACAGAAAAAAGATTGATTATTTGTCGGAATACAAAAACTTCCAAATCGACTTCATGTTTTCGAACCTGCTTTGAATGTAACTGGTCGCTTCTTCTGAAAGGGTCTCTTCTGTGTAAATTGCTTGTAGAATAGCGGTTTTAAACTCCTCGTGGTTGTTTACTCCGGTTTTGATATACGGAAACGGAGTCCCAAAATGTTTGACTAAGTTTTCGAAGGAAAAATCTCCTTGTAACTCGGGAACAAAAGCCTCTTTGGATGTGAATAATTTCAAGATTGAATTACACGGTTCACTTTTCGCTCCAAAAAACAGTTCCCAGTCCTGCTCGTAGGTGATAAAATCATGCGCTTTTATCGTCTCCTCAACCGTTTTTAAGAACTCATCGTAATTTCTCTTTTTTTCCAAAAGAATTAAATTCACATCCGAATCTTCCCATTTTTGCCAAAAAAAACCAACCAAAATAGGCTCATAAGGTCTTTTTCCTGGGATGAGTGGAATAGCCGGTTTGTCAAAAACAAAGTAGCCCACATCAAGACTTTCAACCGAACTTTTTATCTGTTTTTGGGGTAATACAATTACATTCTCCTTGTATAAATTCAACTGTTGAATTGCGCCAGCATTGGACAAATCATCCGAAGAGATGTCTTTGATTTTAATTTTGCCATTCCTGTATAAATCGTACTGTTCCTGCTTGGATAAATCGGTTAACACAAACATATTAGGGGACGAGATGTACTTTCGGCAATAACCCACAAAGTCGCATTTGTAAGGATTTTCGCAATGATTTCCGATGGTAATTTTCGGAACTTTTTCGCCCAAAATAGCCTCTTTTGCTTTTTCTATTTGCTCCTCAATGTCTGGCTGAAGGGCAATCAGCTGTTCGGTTATCTCCTCCACCAAAAAGTAATCTTCCACCAAAAACGGTTCGTTTAACTCATAATTTGAATTAACGTAGATAAGAAAAAACTTATCTGGACGAACTCCGGCACCCGTCATTACATAATATTGAAAAGCAGCGTCTGACAGATAAGTAGTAGTAATAGATGTGCTGCTTTTTACTTCGTAAGCACACACTTGATTTCCCTCTAAGACCAATATATCCAAAATGGATAAACATTGATTGTGTTGAAAAGAAGCTTCATAAATCACTTTTTGGTTCTCCTGAATGAGTCGTTGCGTTTGCAAAATTGCCTTTTGGTATTGCATTGGCGATTTTGGTGCAGCATCAATTCCTCCCGGAAAAAGATTCCAAGCAAGATTCCCAACTCGATGTCCCCTTTTAAAAACAGCCAATTGCTCATACGAAATCCTATCCCGAAGGAAGTATTTGTGTTTGTAAAGATGCACCTGTTTTAAACATTGAATGCTTTTGATAAAAGAAGTTTTGGACAACAAGTGACGCTCCTTTTGAGCAACGGGTTTTTTTGGCATAATTTTTAATGGTAATAAGAAAACTTTAATACTTACGATTATGAAAACAAAACTAACAAAAATTTCCCACCTTTTTCTTCTTTTATCAATAATGTTGGTCTTTGTCACTTCTTGTCAAAAGAGTTACGAAGTTTACTCAAGGAGAACATACATCGCTTTAGCTTGGGATTACTCCAAACCAACATTTATTGACGCTGGTACTTATGCTATTCCAAGTCGCTTTGAGTACAATGAGTTTTATCGAATCTCTCCAGGGTTTTATCATTTATATTACGAAGGAACTGAATATTACCACGGAAGATACAGAGATTTCGCTTGGGACATGGATTACGAAATTTACTACCTCGACGAAGAATATTCCTACTCAAGAGATTACGACTCATACTTTACCTTAGAACTTAATCCTTTTGGTCCAGAAATGTATGAATCGGTAAAATCAGGCAAAACCGAAATCTCAGGATACAAAGTCTTAGAATATTCTCCAGAGAAAATAGTCATGGAAAAATTATCCGAAGTCGTTGGAATCCGAGTTACTTACAATAAAAGAAAATAAACAAATAGGTTAGGCAATAAAAAAAGGGGTTTTTTCAAACCCCTTTTTTTATAAGAATATCGTAAGAAATTATTTAGGATTAATTTCAATAAGTTCCACATCAAAAATCAACGTTGAACCTGGAGCAATTGAACCAGTTTCGCGATCGCCATACGCTAAGTTTGAAGGGATGTAAAACGTGAATTTTGAACCTACGGTCATTAATTGTACGCCTTCAGTCCAACCTGGAATAACTCTGTTTAATGGAAAAGTAGCAGGTTCGTTGCGTTGAACCGATGAATCAAATACAGTTCCGTCGATTAGAGTGCCATGGTAGTGAACTTTTACTACATCTTCAGCTTTTGGATGAACGCCATTCCCATCTTGGGTAATTTTGTATTGCAATCCTGTAGGAGTAGTTATCACGCCAGCATTTTTCTTATTTGCTTCTAAAAACGCAGCACCTTTTGCTTTGTTTGCACCAGATTTTTCGACTGTTTTTGCCGTTGCTTTTGCTTGTTGCTCCATTTGGAACTGTTGAATTAAACGCTCTTTAGTTGCTGGCTCGATGGCTGATATTTTATTAAAAGCATCTTTAAATCCTTGTGTAAACTCATCGATGTTCACAATAATTTCTTGTGATAAATAATATCCGCCTACTTCTTGTCCAAGAACGTAGCTGATACTGTCAGTTTTTGTTGTCATTGGTTTTTGTTTGTTGTTATCTTTTTTTTGTCCATAAATGTTAGATGCGAATAGCATACAAACACTAATCATGATTACGTTAATTTTTCTCATTTTTATAGATTGTTTGATTTAATTGTGCAAAGATGATAAATTTTCGTCAAATATAAACTATCTTCTATTCATTTTATTTTGTGGATATATTTTTTCCATCAAATCTTTTCGATTTAACTTTTGCAATTGTTGGTAGATAAAGTTCCGATTTTCGGGTTTATACCAAAAGAAAAAAGATTGTTGGGCTTGCTTGTCCTCTTTCTTAACTGCCGTAAACACCTTTTCTTGTGTGTATGGGTCGAATCCACAGTAGTATATAGTGGTTGAAAGTGTCATGGGCGTAGGGGTAAAATCCTGAGTTTGCTCCAATCGATAACCCAGCGAAGAGGTCTCTTCGGCCAAATTCGCCATCGACAAAAGTGTGCTTGCAGGGTGACTCGAAATAAAATAGGGAATCAGCTGCTGTTTCAATCCAAATTGTCGATTTTTATCTTCAAATATTTTCTTAAACTGTTTAAACAGATTAAACGAGGGTTTCCTCATTAGTGATAACACCTCCATAGAAGTGTGTTCTGGAGCCACTTTCAGTCTGCCCGAAACGTGATATTTAATCAGTTGGTCGATGTATTCGTCGCATCCATTTTCTTTGCTATCGGCTCGATTTTGCAGCAACAAGTCGTAGCGAACACCACTTCCAATGGTCACATGTTTGATGTTTCGCATTTCGCGGACTTTTTTGTACAAATCGATGGTTGGAAAATGGTTGGTATTGAGGTTTTTGCAAATCGAAGGAAAAATACACGAAGGACGTGCGCACTTATCACATATTTGTAAATCCTTGCCTCTCATTTGAAACATATTTGCCGAGGGACCGCCCAAATCGGTGATATGTCCATTAAAATCGGGTGCTTCGCTTACTATTTGCACCTCTTTCAGAATAGATTTTTCGCTTCGGCTAACCACTTGTTTCCCTTGATGAGCCGCAATTGCGCAAAAGCTACAGCCCCCAAAACAGCCTCGGTGAATGTTCACCGAGTTTTTAATCATCTCCCAAGCAGGAACAGAACCTCTTTTGAGATACTTGGGGTGAGGTGCCCTGGCAAAAGGCAGTGCATATATTTTATCCAACTCTTCACTTGTGGAAGGAAGATGTGGAGGGTTGATAATGATAAATCCATCGCCATGCGGTTGGATAACCACTGCGCAACTTATTTTATTTGATTCAATTTCGAACAACCGAAAAGCTTCGCCAAATTGTTTTTTGGATTTCAAACAATCTTCATAAGATGGAAGAATAACTGTGGGATGATTTGGGAAAAAATGCTCTTTCGTTTTTGAATAATACGCCACCTGACGAATTCGTTGAAGATCTTGAACAGAACCGCCATCCTTTAAAATAGTGGCAATCTCTTGCATGGGTTTTTCGCCCATACCGTAGACTAAAATATCCGCTTTGCTTTCCATCAAAATAGATGGCAATACTTTGTCCGACCAATAATCGTAGTGACACAAACGTCGCATGGATGCTTCAATGCCACCAATAACCACCACACTATCAGGATATAAACTTCTAACTATTTTACTATACTCGGTGGTCGCATAATCGGGCCTAAATCCAGATTTTCCGCCAGCCGTATAAGCATCATTGGATCGCAATCTTTTCATGGCAGTATAGTGGTTTACCATCGAATCCATGCTTCCGGAAGAGATTCCGAAAAACAAGTTTGGTTTGCCAAATTTTTTAAAGTCTCGGAGATCGTCTCTCCAGTTCGGTTGCGGATTAATGGCAGTATTAAGACCCATTGATTCTAAAATTCTTCCCAAAATAGGAATTCCAAAAGAGGGATGATCGATGTAAGAATCACCACTAATTAATACCACATCCACCGATTCCCATCCGTTTCTTTTTACCTCATCGGTAGTAATTGGTAACCATTTTAATGGATTTGTCGTATTAGAGTGATAATTGTTCATTCAGTATAAATAATATGTGCAAATTTACAACAAAATACAGAATTAGAACACGTTGTAATTTGTTAAACTTAACGCATGTCTCTAATCTTATGTAAAAATAATTGCATAGTCTAAATTAAATATGTAAATTTGCAAGGTAATAAACTTTTTTTTGTATGAAAAAATCTGTCTTAGTAATAGTGGCTCTTTTAATGTTTGGAGCAATTTCAAACGTTTCTTTTGGTCAAAAGTGGAAGAAAAACAGAATGTATGCTACCGCTCATTTGGGTGCAACGAACTTTTTAGGGGACTTAGGCGGTTCTTCAGATATTGGTTCTTTCGGTCTAAAAGATGTTGATATTCAGTCGACTAGAGCCGCTATAGGTGGAGGATTTAGTTATAGGATTTATGAAAGACTCAATGTGAAATCCAATCTGTATTTTGGATTAATTGGCGGCGATGATTCATGGACCGGTCAGATAAATAGGAATGTAAGAAATCTACATTTCAGGTCAATTCTTGTTGAATTATCTGCACAAGCAGAGGTTTATCTTACCTTACAAAATACTGGAAAAAACTGGGGACGTCGTAGAACAAACCGTATGCCTGTTACTTCATATCTATTTGCAGGAGTGGGTGGTGTATACTTCAACCCCAAAGCGAAATATACAGATGGCAAGTGGTACGAACTGCAACCATTGCATACCGAAGGACAAGGATTAGTAGATACACGTAAGGCATATTCAAGAATTGCATTGGCTATCCCTTTTGGAATTGGTCTTAAATATGATATTAACCGCAAATTTAGTTTAGGTTTTGAGTATGGAATTCGTTGGACCAACACCGACTATATGGATGATGTTAGTACAACTTATTTTGATCCAAATGCTATTAGAAGTCAATCTGGAGATGTGGCTGCTTATTTTTCCAATCCAGCAGATATTACGGATGGCCCAACTGCCTATCAAACAGCACCAGGTCAGCAACGTGGTAATCCACTTAATAAAGATAGTTATATGTTTGCCAACTTTACTTTATACATCAATCTTTACAAAACAACGACAAACATCTGTTCATTCCAATACTAACTTTTATAACATTTATACATGAACCGTTTTTTGTTACTGTTAGTGATCCCATTTTGTGCGATGACCGCACAAGCTCAAACCTCCGAACTGGGGGTTTTTGTTGGTAAATCCTATTACCTTGGTGATCTAAATCCATCTTCTCACTTCGCTCTTTCTCAATCGGCAGGTGGAGTTTTGTATCGTTATAATTTTAATCCCAGATGGGCCTTTAAGTTTAACGCCTTGTTTGGCTCAGTAATGGGTAGCGACAATGAAACCAATGGCAATAATCCAAGAAATTTAAGCTTCCGTTCATCTATTTCGGAGCTTTCAGCACAAATAGAGTTGAACTTCTTTCAGCTATATAACTCAAAAGGCAAGAATCCATTTTCGCCATATCTTTTTGCTGGTTTTTCTGTTTTTTCGTTCAATCCACAGGCAAACATCAACAACCATTGGTACGACTTGCAACCGTTGGGAACAGAAGGACAGGGTTTAGAAGGAAGACCCGATAGATATTCACTCACCAATTTTAGTTTTCCTTTCGGATTAGGTTTTAAAGTTAATTTTTTAAGAAACTTTTCGTTCGGTGCTGAGTGGGGAATGCGAAAAACATTTACCGATTATTTAGACGACGTAAGCACCACTTATTACGATACTGATTTATTGTCCATAAATAGATCAGAGATCACCTCACAACTTGCCGATCGCTCGGAAGTGAAACATCCAGCAGGAAGCGGAAGAGGAAATTCAACCACCAAAGATTGGTATTCATTTACTGGAATTTGGCTTACATTTAAGCTTGTCGACAAAAATGACAGTTGTCCTGCATATCTTAAATCGAAGTTTCGGTCTAAACAAAAATCAAAAAAATAGTTAAAGTAATAATTTTCCCATAAATAATCCGTTACCTCGATTATGAGTTTAAAAGAGAGTATAAATTTATCAAAACTTCCCAAACACATTGCGGTCATTATGGACGGGAATG
Organism: Bacteroidales bacterium; assembly: GCA_038240835.1. Taxonomy (GTDB): domain Bacteria; phylum Bacteroidota; class Bacteroidia; order Bacteroidales; family WCHB1-69; genus JBAXTE01. Next base: position 14,914 of record JBBRGJ010000060.1, read on the forward strand.
GACGATGGGCAAAACAACGTGATGAAAAACGGACTTTTGGTCACAGTCATGGAATAAATGCTGTAAGAGAAGTAATAGAAGGCGCAGGAGAACTAGGGATAGATTTTATCACACTGTATGCATTTTCTACCGAAAACTGGAGCAGACCCAAAGAAGAGGTAGATGCAATCATGCTATTATTGGTCAATGCAATCCATTCGGAATTAGACTCCTTAAATAAAAACAATGTTCGCTTGTCGGCTATTGGAGATCTTGATCAACTTCCCTGCGAGTGTAAAACTGCATTAGCTAGCGCCATTGAGCAAACCTCAAAAAACAGTGGGCTCACCGTAGTTCTTGCGCTGAATTATAGCGCAAAGTGGGAAATTATCAATGCAGTAAAAACGATCTCTCAAAAAGTGAAAGAGGGAACCCTTTGCATCGATGAAATCACCAACGAATGTTTTGACAAACACCTATCTACTCAATTCATGCCCGATCCCGACCTGCTTATTCGCACAAGTGGAGAGCAACGACTTAGCAATTTCCTACTTTGGCAATTAGCCTATTCCGAACTATATTTTACTCCAACACTCTGGCCCGATTTCACAAGAAATGATTTGCATGAGGCCATTATCTTCTATCAACAAAAAGAGCGTCGTTTTGGAATGACCAGCGATCAACTTAATGCTTAACGACTTAAAAATAAACTTAATGACAATTAAACGTCCTTTTCTCTTAATAATAGCCTTAATATCTGTTTTTGCCTCAATGGCTCAAAACATTACGCCTGCTCACGATTTTGAAGTTGACTATTCAAATCCGGTGGAGTATGAAATTGGCGGAATAACCGTAAGTGGAGTAAAATATTTGGACAACAATGCCATCGCCACACTTTCTGGACTAATGGTGGGCGATAAAATAAAAATCCCTGGAGAAAAAACCACCAAAGCCGTTGAAAAACTTTGGGCTCAAGGGCTTTTCGAATCTGTAAAAATTGAAGTTTCCAAGGTAGAAGGTCCCATCATCTTTTTAAACATCGATTTAAAAGAGCGTCCACGCTTGTCGCGATTCTCTTTTACGGGTGTAAGAAAAACGGATGCCGATGAAATTCGCGAAAAGATAAAACTTACTCGAGGAGATGTAGTTACAGATCACACAATTATGAAATCGAGTGCTATTATTCGTAACTATTACATCGACAAAGGATACCTCAATGCAGAAGTAAACATTGTAAGTAAAATTGACTCTGCCGTTGAAAACTCAATTTGGCTTGAAATAAATGTTCAACGTAAGAGAAAAGTAAAGATAAACTCCATCGATTTTGCAGGCAACAACGAAGTTCCAAAATCAAAACTTATTGGCTCCTTTAAAGATACAAAAGAGAAATTCCGTTTTTTCCCATTAGAAAAAATTGACACTTTTGCCATGCATCTGATAAAAAATCCTTCCATTTTCAAAAAACAAGACATCACCGAAATTGCAAAAGATTATCTTAGCGATCGTGTAAAGTTGAGAATATTCAAAGGTTCTAAGTTTATCCCTTCTGATTTTGAAACAGATAAAACACTGTTGATTGATCTTTACAACGAAAAGGGGTATCGTGATGCTAGAATTGTGAAAGACTCCGTGATTAAGTTACCCAACAATGAGTTGAAATTAATTGTGACCGTTGACGAAGGCGAAAAGTTCTATTTCAGAAACATTACATTTACAGGAAATACTAAATACTCATCCAAAGAGCTCATAAAAGTTCTGAATATTCAAAAAGGAGAAGTTTA
>JBBRGJ010000061.1:0-16562 GCA_038240835.1 Bacteroidales bacterium
ATACATTTGACAGTTAACAGTGATCAGAGCGTCCCGAATTTATTCAAAATTAGAGGATCTACGAAAGCTCGACCGAAAGAGGTTTTTTGAAAAAACAAAAAGATTTTCTTTGCTCCCTATAGGGCTGGGGCAAACAAAGAAAATCAGGAAAGAGAAATTACATTTGACAGTGATCAGTTAACAGTGATCAGTTAGCAGTTATCAGCGCGAGGCGAGACTTGAATACAGTTGACAGTGATCAGTTAACAGTTATCAGCGCGAGGCGAGACTTGAATACATTTGACAGTTAACAGTGATCAGAGCGTCCCGAATTTATTCAAAATTAGAGGATCTACGAAAGCTCGACCGAAAGAGGTTTTTTGAAAAAACAAAAAGATTTTCTTTGCTCCCGGAATTTATCCCGCTTCGGCGGGAGGGCTGGGGCAAACAAAGAAAATCAGGAAAGAGAAATTACAGTTGACAGTGATCAGTTAACAGGGATCAGTTAGTAGTTATCAGCGCGAGGCGAGACTTGAATACAGTTGACAGTGATCAGTTATCAGCGCGTCCCGATTTTCTTCAAAATTATAGGATCTACGAAAGCTTGTCTCGCTTTACGACGGTTTTTTTTTGCATGGACTCGCTAGCGCATCGTCGCTTCGCACTTCATCGCTTTGCATCGCTTTGCGGTTAAAATAAATTCCTACCAAAAAGCATAATTAAAACAGCAAAAACGAAGATTTTTCATTTTATGGATATGATTAATTCAAAAAAAAGGGAGAAAAAGAAGAAAATAATCAAGAACATAGTGGTATATTAAAATAAAATGATTAATTTTGCGTGCCCGTTTAACAAAACAAAAAAAAGATTATCCACAAATTTGTGACAAAATTAGGTAGGATCGAAAAAAGAAATTAACTTTGCACTCCTTTAAAAAATAGTGCACAAACGCAAAGAAACAAAGATGGACACGTTAAGTTACAAAACAATCTCAGCCAATGCAGCTACTGTAAACAAACAGTGGGTTGTTATAGATGCTGAGAACCAAGTAGTAGGACGCCTTTCAGTAGTCGTCGCTAACATACTTAGAGGTAAAAACAAGGTAAATTTTACACCACATGCAGATTGTGGAGACCATGTAATTATCATCAATGCCGAAAAAATTCGTTTTACGGGCAGCAAATTAACTACAAAACAATATGTTAGACATACTGGATACCCAGGAGGTCAACGTTTTGCTACCCCGAAAGATATGCTTAACCGCAAACCTTTCTTTATTTTGGAACACGCAATTAAAGGCATGTTACCAAAAAACAAATTGGGAAGCAAACTTTACACAAACTTACATGTATGTGTTGGATCAGAACACCCACATGAAGCGCAACAACCTATTTTATTAGACATTAATACATTATTGTAATCATGGAAACATTAAATACTTCAGGAAGAAGAAAAACCGCTGTAGCTCGTGTATATATGACAGAAGGTACTGGTCAAGTAATGGTTAATGGACGTGATTACAAAGCATATTTTTGCACAACTCCATTGCATTACAAGGTAATCCAACCTTTTATTCTAACACAAAACGAAAACAAATATGATGTAAAAGCCAACCTTGATGGTGGTGGCATCACAGGACAAGCAGAAGCATTACGTTTAGGAATTTCTAAAGCGTTATGTGAAATTGATCCTGAATATCGTCTTTTATTAAAACCTCTTGGTTTACTTCGACGCGATCCACGTATGGTAGAGCGTAAGAAACCAGGTCGTCCAAAAGCACGTAAAAGATTTCAATTTAGTAAACGTTAATATTCAATTCTGCTTTAAACTTCCGAAGCAAGAGTTTAGGATCCAAATTAGCGAGACTGCTGCATAAGCACTACTCGCTAATTGCAATTCATGGAAGGTAAACAAATAAAAACAAAATTAAGATGTCAAGAAGTAATTTCAATGACTTACTAGAAGCTGGTGCTCACTTTGGTCACCTTCGTAGAAAATGGAATCCAAACATGGCTCCATACATTTTCATGGAAAAAAATGGAATCCACATCATCGATTTGCACAAAACTGTTGTAAAACTTGATGAAGCTGCTGCTGCAATGAAACAAATTGCAAAATCAGGTAAAAAGATTCTTTTTGTAGCGACAAAAAAACAAGCGAAAGAGATTGTAGCTACCGAAGTAAAAAGAGTAAACATGCCTTACGTAACTGAACGTTGGCCTGGTGGAATGCTTACAAACTTTGCTACTATTCGTAAAGCAGTTCGTAAAATGATTTCACTTGACAAATTGATGACAGGTGCTTCATTTACTAGCATATCAAAAAGAGAGCGTTTACAAATTCAACGTGAGCGTGCTAAATTGGAAAAGAACTTAGGTTCAATTAGTGATTTAAATAGACTACCTTCTGCAGTTTTTGTAGTGGATATCTTAAAAGAACATATTGCTATTGCTGAATCACGTAAACTTGGTATTCCAACGTTTGCAATTGTTGACACCAACTCAAATCCACAACTTATTGATTTCCCTATTCCTGCAAATGATGATGCTTCAAAATCTATTCAGGTAATCTTACGTATCCTTTGTGATGCTATCGAAGAAGGAATCAACGAGCGCAAAATGGATAAAGATCGCAAAATTTCTGATGATGAAATGGAAGAAGAAGAAGTTGCAAAAGTAAAAACTGAAGCTACCATTGAAGAAGAAGAAGAAGTTATTGCTAAAATAACAGAGGAAACTACTCCAAAAGCAATAGGCAAAATCAAAGGGAACGAAGACAAAGAAGAAGCTCCAGCTAAAAAAGCAACTCCTAGAAAAACCATTGCTAAAAAACCTGTAGCAAAAAAGTAAATTAGAGTACGAACAATTAAAATTCAAACACAATGGCAATTACCGCTGCTGATGTAAATAAACTAAGACAAATGACCGGTGCAGGCATGATGGATTGTAAAAATGCACTTGTTGAATCTGATGGAAATATCGAAGAAGCTGTAGATATTCTTCGCAAAAAAGGTCAAAAAATTGCTGCAAAACGTTCAGATCGTGATGCTAACGAAGGATTTGTATATTCAATGACAACTGCTGACCATACTTATGGCGCATTATTGATGTTGAATTGCGAAACTGATTTCGTAGCTAAAACTGACGATTTTGTAAACTTTGCAAAAGCAATTACCGAATTAGCAATTACAAAAAAAATCAAAACTGTAGAAGAACTATATGCACTACCTTTCAATGGGACTACTGTAGAAGCTGCTGCTACTGATCTTACAGGCAAAACTGGAGAAAAAATCCAAGTTAGCCACTTTGAATCACTAGAAGCTGGTTTTGTATCTTCATACAATCACAACGGAAACCGTTTGGCAACCATCGTTGGCTTTAACAAAAATGTGGACAGATTAGAAACTGTAGGTCACGAAATTGCAATGCAAATTGCAGCGATGTCTCCAATTGCAGTGGATCAAGAACATGTGAATGCTGATGTAATTGCAAAAGAGTTAGAAATTGCTCGCGACACTACTCGTCAAGAAGGAAAACCTGAAGAGATGGTAGAAAAAATTTCTCAAGGAAAACTAAATAAATTCTTGAAAGAGAATACTTTAGTAAACCAAGAGTTTATTCGCGACAACAAAAAAACTGTTGGACAATATATTAAAGAAACTAGTGCTGATTTAGTTTGCGTTGATTTCAAACGCCTTCAATTAGGAGCATAAACTTTTTTATCTTTAAAAAAAGGAATTCATTTATTGGATTCCTTTTTTTTTTATCTTTACCAAAGAAATTAATTATCAGATGAAATACCAAAGAATATTATTAAAATTAAGTGGAGAGTCGTTACAAGGCGAACAAAACTATGGAATTGACTCAAATACCCTTTTATATTTTGCCCAAGAGATAAAAAAAGTACATGAGCAAAATATTCAAATTGGAATTGTAATTGGCGGAGGAAATATTTTTCGAGGATTACAAGGTGTAGGCAAAGGATTTGATCGAGTTCAAGGTGATTATATGGGCATGCTAGCAACTTCTATCAATAGCATTGCACTGCAATCAGCTTTAGAGAGTATCGGTGTTAAAACTGAACATTTTTCTGGACTTGCCATCGATCCAATCTGCAAAAAAATGAGCCGACAAAGAGCCATCGCTTCGCTAGAGAGCGGTTGCGTTGTAATTATCAGTGGTGGCACCGGAAATCCTTACTTTACCACCGATAGTGGAGCAGCATTGCGAGGAATTGAAATAAATGCTGATGTGATTTTGAAAGGAACTCGAGTGGATGGAATATACACCGCCGATCCAGAAAAAGATCCAACAGCGACAAAATTCGACAATATCACGTTCGATCAAGCATACGATATGAATCTAAATATCATGGATTTAACTGCATTTACTTTGTGCAAAGAGAACAATTTGCCCATTTTAGTGTTTGATATGAACACCCCTGGTAATTTGTCGAAGGTAGTTTCCGGTGATAAAATTGGCACATTAGTTTACAAAAAACAATAAAAATAAAGATAAGTCAGAACAAATAATTGAATTTTTTATGGACGACAATTGTATATTATGCATAGAAGAAGCGAAAGAGCACATGGGCACTACGCTTCAGTTTTTCGAGAAAGAGCTGCACAAAATTAGAGTGGGAAAAGCAAGTCCACAAATGTTAGACAATGTAAAAGTAGACTACTACGGAACACCTACTCCAATTGCTAACATTTCGAACATTTCTACCCCCGATGCTCGTCAAATTGTAGTGCAACCTTACGAGAAGAACATGTTGGCGCCGATTGAAAAAGCAATCCAAGCCGCTAATTTAGGATTTAACCCTCAAACGAACGTTGATTTCTTGAGAATAATGGTCCCACCATTAACTGAAGAGCGTCGTAAAGAACTTGTAAAAAAAGCAAAACAAGAAGCAGAGCAAGCTCGTGTAAATGTCAGAAACATTAGACGTAAAGCAAACGAAGAGATCAAAGGACTCGAAAAGAAAGATGTATCCGAAGATGACATCAAAAGAGCCGAAACTGACATTCAAAAAGTAACAGAAGAATTCATCGTTAAAGTTGATAAGATTTTGGAAGCTAAAGAAAAAGACATTATGACCGTTTAATTTTGATCTATACCAACCCATAAAGGCTGTTTTCGATCAGCCTTTTTTTAATTTACAACATTATAAAAAGCTTAATTCAATGAATTACATTTCATATTTGCTATTTAGACTATTTTTAGCATTTATATCCATCCTCCCTTTTTCTGTGCTCTATTTCATCTCTGAAGTTTTGTACAGACTGGTGTATTTCGTATTTCGATATCGCAAAGATGTTACTCGCGAGAATCTGATAAACTCTTTTCCAGATAAAAATATCGACGAAATTATTTACATCGAACAAGAGTACTATCGCTACATGGTCGATTTGATTTTAGAAGGTCTAAAAGGTTTATCCATGACCGATGAAGAGTTATTAAAAAGACACAAAATAATGAATCCGGAGGTGACAAATGCAATCTTTAAACAAGGGAAAAGCATTATTTGCGTAAGCGGACACTACGGCAATTGGGAGTGGTTGGTTTTTTCGGGAAACTTACAAATCGAACACTTGGTGGTGGGAATCTACAAAGCCATCAACAATCCATACATCGAAGCGTATATGCACAAACGCAGATCGAGAAACAAATGTTATTTAGCGCCAATTACAGAGACTTACGAGACATTTAAAACGCTTGCTAATCAACCTTGTCTGTATCTGATGTTTGCCGATCAAAGTCCAACAAACCTGCGCGACTGTTATTGGATTGATTTTTTGAACCAAGATACTCCCACAATTCATGGGCCCGAAAAATATGCTAAAAAATATGATTATCCTGTCGTATACCTAGACATGCAAGTAGTAAAACGAGGGTATTACGAACTGACATTCACCGTATTAGAAGAAGAACCAAAGAAAACAGGAGATGGTGAAATTACGACTAAATATATGCGAAAATTAGAAAAAGTGATTAATAAAGAGCCAGCTTATTGGCTGTGGTCGCATCGAAGATGGAAACATAAGAGAATTATTAATTGACAGTGGACAGTTAGCAGTGAACAGTTATCAGTTAGCAGTTATCAGTTAACAGCGCTAAGCGTGGATGAATACAGTGGACAGTGAACAGCGCGTCCCGAATTTTTTTTAAAAATTCGAGGATCCTCGAAAAACAATAAAAAATCACAGATTTTAGGTTTTTCGGGAAAGCGTGGATGAATAGAGTGGACAGTGATCAGTTAGCAGTTAACAGTTATCAGTTAACAGTTATCAGTTAACAGTTAGCAGTGATCAGTTAACAGAGCGAAGCGAAGTAGCCAACAGCCAACAAAGTTAAGCTCTTCTAAATAGACATTGACAATTATTATTTGCGGGGTTATTTTGATATAATACAAATTTCAAATATCGATTTTTAGAATGAGGGTGAAAGGTTTCTTTATTTTGATTATTTCGTTTTGCATCGCAAATAGCAACCTTTTGGGTCAATCATTGACGGACAAACTCTATTTTACGATACAGCCTGAGTACGCTACTCTTGTCGCACATCATGAAGAGTTGAAGGAATTATCCCTCTATAATTTTCCAAATTTAGAACTCAACATATACAAGCAGACCACTGGGAAAGAGGAGTGGGAAAAACGATGGAATTATCCTCAGGGTGGCGTTTCTATATACTACAATGGATTGAGTAACAGGACTGTATATGGAGAAGCTTTTTCAATTTTACCTTTTCAATCGTTTACATTTTTCAGACGTCCCAAACATGAGCAGCGATTCATGATTGCAGCGGGATTGGGATATTTAACCAATCCATTTGATTCGCTGAAAAATCCTCGGAATATAGCTATTGGAAGCCATTTGAATTTTGCAGCAAAATTTCAATACAGTTTTTTGTATCGTTTTAGTCCACGGATTGGAATATCTTTAGGAACTTCTTTTGGTCACTTTTCAAACGGAGCTACAAAATATCCCAATTGGGGAATCAATGTTTGGTCTTTTTCGGGCGGACTTCATGTAAAAATGAACTCAACCCCTTTGGAACTATCTACACCTCCAACAAAAGAGTTTTACAAATCCTGGGCTCCATATATTTGGGGAGCATGGGGAACTAAAAAAAATTCAGAAACCGATCCTAACCTTTACCAAGCAACGAGTTTTGGTTTTGGAATGTTGAGAAACTACAAATTTGGCAAAGAGTGGATGGCGGGCTTAGATGTTTTTTGGGATTATACCGACAAAATAGAATTCAGCCATCACAATGAGTTTCCGAACACATTTGAACTATTTAAACTAGGTCTGTACGGCGGCCATGAATGGAATATGAACAGAATTGCGGTTGCGTTTCAAACCGGAGTATATCTATATCAGTACTCCTATTTCTCCGAAAGGAAAACAGATGCAATATACAGCAGAGTTGCTCTTAAATATAGAGTTTTAGAAAATCTTCAAGCATCTGTCTCTATCAAATCTCACTTTGGTCGTGCCGATTATATTGAATGGGGATTGATGTATAAATTCAAAAAAGGTAAGATTTGAATTTTAACACCTTAGAACAAATATTTTAATATCTTTGTAATAAAAATGGTTGTGCAATTGATTCTAATTTCTTAGGATTCGTTGTACACAAATTTATAATTTAAAAATCTATTACCTATGAAAAAGACAATTTTTATCACCATCAGTCTAATCTTGTTTCGTCTTGTAAATGTTTATTCTCAAGAGATTAGCGAAACTTCTTTATCCTTTATGGATGGAAAACAAAATGCTGTAGAAGCGAAATACAAATACTCAGAAGACATTATGCAAAATGTTGTGAAAAATGTTTTGGAGAAGAAAAAAATAAAGAGGACAAAAAGTGTTAAAGGATACGAACTTTATGAAGGCATTGTATTTGAAGAACTTAGCGCCGATAAAATTGATTTTTACATCAAAGTGGATGGCAATAAAAAAGAATCAACGATTACCCTATTAATCTCAAAAGGATATAATAATTTTATCTCTACTTCTAACGATGCAAGCACAATTAAAAATGCTAAAAACTTATGCAAAGAGTTTAATATCTATGCTATTGAAGAGTTCCTAAATAGAGAAATAAAAAAGCAAGAAGAGGTTATTGAAGATGCGAATAAAAAGTTAAACAAATCGATAGATAAAGGCAAGGATTTAGTAAAAGACAAAGAAGACATTATCCAAAAAATAGAGAAAAACTCCAGCGAACAAAAAGATTTAAAAACAGAACTTGAAGAGCAGAAAAAAGTTTTGAGTACGTTGAAAAACAAAAAATAATTATAAAAAAAGAGGGGACAAATTGTTCCCTCTTTTTTTATGATAGAAGTATCCGTTTATTGTTATAAATGAGATACAACCGATTTACGGTAGTGCAATTTTACAACAAATTGATAATAGACCATAGCAATTACAGCCATGACACTCCACACGCCAAAGGCAATTTTTAGATCTATATTTTGGGTTAAAAACCCCATAATTACTATCCCTAAGCCCATTCCCACATCAATGGCGGTTAGAAAAAGCGAATTGGCAGTACTTCGCAGGGCGATGGGCAATACATTGTTGAGCATCAACTGAAAAGCAGGGAAACTAATTCCAAATGCGACTCCAGTAAACAGAGCAGAGAGGATGATTGTGATTGAGTTATCCCAAAATATCAAGGTTGGAAATGAGATAAAAATAAAGAAAAAGGAGATCATCATCAATCGATAAGGACCATTTTTATCAAATTCTTTTCCAGCAAAAATACGAGAAACCGTTAATCCCAAAGCTAAAAACAGGAAAAATAGCACAGAACTCGTTGCTCCTATTTGATTGCAATAAATGGTGATAAAATTCAATACTGCGCCGTAGGGCATCATTACAAACATACCAAGAAGTGCAATTGGAAACGCAACGGGCGACAAAAACCCTTTGAGACCTGCTTTTACTGTTGTTTTAGTTTTGAGATGACTGGGGAATTTCAGTCCTAAAAGAATAGAAGAGCCCAGAAAGGAGATACCAGCAGCAAAAAAGAACAATACTTGATAATTTGTAGTCTCTAAAATCAATGCAGACAACAACGGACCAATTGCCATAGAAATCGTAAATGCCAAACCATAATACCCAATCCCCTCTCCTCTCTTGTTGGGAGGCAACATATCCATAACCAACGTATTTCCAGCAGTTGTAAGCACTCCCCACAACAATCCGTGAGCAATACGTACTAAAATAAATGCATATTCGTGCTGCACATGGCCATACAAAATAAAAAGCAATGCAAATAGAAAAAGCGAAAGCAGATACACAGTTCTTCGTCCGTAATTATCTATAAAAGCTCCTACAAATGGGCGAATAAGCACTGCCGTAAAAATATAAGCAGCAATGATGATTCCAGCCTGATCGTTGCCAAACTTAAGGTCGGTGGTTAGATATACAGGCAAGGCAGTAATCATAAAATAAAATGCCACAGAAGTGAGAAGATTGCTCACCAGCATGAGGATAAACTTCCTGTTCCAAATAACTGTCGGTACGTACATATATGATTATGCTTAGAAAAAGATAGATATTATTAATTTTGTAACGGAGAAAATATTTAGGATTTTACAAGGGCTTCTCGATGATCTTTTCAGACAATTTTATCCTAAACAATTTTCAACCAGTCTTAACGGGACTCATCCCTGCATATTAAAACTCCATCGAGAACATTGGATCCCAAGGTGGAAGTTTGATGGCTGGTTGTGAAAGCAGTTTTTGAATATCACCAGATACATAAGATTTATTCACCACCAAACGGAAAAAGTATTCATTAAACCATTCATCAGTCATAATCAACTGGCCATTAAATCCATACGAAGGGCCCCAAGAGTTTTCAATCAGCCATTTGGTTGGTTTCCCATTTGCATCTAAATCCACTCCTGTAAGTGTCATAGCATGCGAAGAACCACTGTCGAAAGATTTAATACGTTGCGTTTTATTCATTGGGAATGAAGTTTCAAACAAGTCGCTGTAGTTGAAATTGTTTATATCCAACGATCCATTTTCTTTCAACAGAAATTTGCCCACATCACAAGAAAAATAAAGAGCTTCGTTGGCTTTGATCGAAGTAATTGCCATTTTTTTCAGTTCTTCAACGGATATATTGATGTATTTCCAGTTCTTGCCATCGGCCATATTTCTATCGTATTCAATTTCATACACTTTGTTATACTCACGCGTTGGATCGTTCATAAACATGATGTAATCGTTCATATCGATGCCCAACATCTCTTTGAAGAAACTGAGCGGAGTATATGTTTTTGCAACCGATATTTTATCATCTTTATCTTTAAAACGCCACGAAAAACTATCTGGAGGAGTTCCTAAAGAAATGCTCAATATACGATATACATCGCCCAACATTTCAATTTTTCGAGCACCAATAACGTCTGTTTTCTTGCGTGAAGCAACCATATCTCTTAGTTCCAAACCATATCCACGCAATTTGGTGGTCAATAACGATGAAATTTTCCCTGTGTTATCACTTTGTTCTGTTTCGGGCATTATTTGTTTGGGCACCACTCCGTATTTGGTCACAATATCTGCAAAAGTAGTCCACTGACCACCGTCACCAATTGGATTTTTGAAAGCCCACTCCACGGTTTTATCGTCCATCGGTTTGGAAGCTGTGGCGATGATGATTTCCAAAAAGAGGTTTGATTTTTCAAGTTGATCCCAAAAGAAAGAGTAGTTCTGCGAGAACTCAAACTCCGACAGATTTAATTTATCAATTACCCGTGGACGAACGAAATTCAGACCTGTAAACAACCAACAACGGCCGGACGATTTTTGATTTGTAATCCCTTTGGTCTTCACCTTATCGCTAAAATAGGTATCCACTTTTCCTGCATTTTCGCGATTTTCGGCCAATTTGGTGATTCCATTAGAGGTAACTGCATTTTGGCGTGCCCTAAAAGAGGCATCAATCGTAACGGATTTTTTGATTTTGGTTACATCATCGGTAGATAATCCCTTAAGTTGCTGAGCCATCATAGAGCCCGACAACAAAAGAAAAACAACAGATAGAGAAACTATTTTCTTCATAATATTATGTGTTTTTTTATTTGAATACAAATTTACACAAAATAATGGAATGTGGATGGATTCTACTTCGGATGGGACGCGGATTATCTGGAAGATTTGAGATAGCAGGGAACGCGGATGACGCGGATTTTTTAGGATGAACGCGGATTTTTTTTCTAGTCTAAAGAAATCTGCGTAAATCATAACAATCTACGTTCTATTACTATCTGTGTTCTCTGAATTATTAAGCAATTCCACAGCCCCTAATGCAAACTTATAAAAAAATGGGGGTTAAAAAGAGATATTTTTCGTACTTTTGCATAAAAATAAACATAACTTTTTATACACATGGGAAAAGTATTAATAATTGGAGCGGGTGGTGTTGGAGCTGTTGTTGCTCATAAATGTGCATCAGTCCCCGAAGTTTTCACTGAAATTATGCTTGCTAGTCGCACAAAAGCAAAGTGTGAAAAAATTGCTGCAGCTATTGGCGGAGACAGAATAAAAACGGCCAAAGTAGATGCCGACAACGTGGAAGAAACCATTGCTCTAATCAAGAGTTTCGGTCCTGAATTAGTCATCAACGTGGCATTGCCTTACCAAGATTTGCATATCATGGATGCTTGTTTGGCAACTGGTACAAACTATTTAGACACTGCAAACTACGAACCCATCGATGTAGCTAAATTTGAATATAGTTGGCAATGGGCGTATCAAGAACGATTTAAAGAAGCTGGACTTACCGCTATTTTAGGTTGTGGATTCGATCCTGGCGTGACTAGTATATTTACTGCGTATGCTGCCAAACATTATTTTGACGAAATTCACACCTTAGATATCGTTGACTGTAATGCTGGAGATCATGGAAAAGCATTTGCAACCAACTTTAACCCAGAAATCAACATTCGTGAGATTACTCAAAACGGTCGTTATTGGGAAAATGGTCAATGGATTGAAACCAAACCATTGGAAATTCACAAATCCATTTCTTATCCTAACATTGGTGAAAAAGAGTCATATTTGTTATTCCACGAAGAGTTAGAATCTCTTACAAAAAACTTTCCAACCCTTAAACGTGCTCGTTTTTGGATGACATTTGGACAAAAATATATCGCCGCACTTGATCTACTTCAAGAAATTGGAATGACTAGCATCAAACCAATCAATTACGAAGGAAAAGAGATTGTTCCACTTCAGTTCCTAAAAGCAGTTCTTCCAGAACCTGCAAGTTTGGGCGAAAATTATCAAGGTCAAACTTCCATCGGTTGTCAAATTCGTGGGATTAAAGATGGCAAAGAGACCACTTACTACATTTGGAACAACTGCAACCATGCTGAAACCTATAAAGAGATTGGTGCCCAAGCAATTTCATACACCACTGGTGTTCCTGCAATGATTGGCGCAATGATGTTTCTAACTGGCAAATGGAGCGGAGCCGGCGTTTTCAACGTAGAAGAGTTTAACCCAGATCCATTCTTAGAAATGCTTGGGAAATATGGCTTGCCTTGGCACGAAGAGATTGGCAAACCACTTCCTGTGGATTTGTAAAATTGTACATTCATAAAAGAAGCCGCATAAGCGGCTTTTTTTTATGAGTTGTAAAAGAGAAAACTATTTTACTTCGGAGATATATTTTTAACTTTTTAGTGTCACTTTTGTTTTGACACAATAGGCGACTGAGGTTCTCGAAGTTACCTTATAAGATAATTTGAGACCGTTGCAAAAGTCAAAAATCAAGGCTTTTAAGAAATTTAAACACGCAGTTTACTGCTGTAAATGCGATGCAGTGAGCCCGTCGAACTGAGTAGTTTAAATTTTCCGAATAACGCAGAGTTTGGGGTTTTGTACCGGTCTCAATTTGCTTATTTAAAGTGGAGTTAATGCAAACTCAGTTCATAAATACGTCCTTGATAATCTTATCGTGGGTATATTTTGCTAAGGGCGAAAAAACCAAATCCATTTTGATGTCTAAGGCATCGTGAGGAACTTTTTCGAATAGTTGTATATTAAAACACGCGCCCAATTTGTGAGCATGGGTGTGAGGTAAAAATTTATCGTAATAACCTTTTCCTCGGCCCATTCTATTGTTGTTAACATCAAAAGCGACACCCGGAACAACCACAAGATCAATCTCTTCCACCGCTGTAAATTTCTCCCCAATAGGTTCTAAAATCTTGAAAGAAGGTCCCATTTTCATGGAATCTAATCCTGTAAACAATCTGATTTCTAATACATCTTGAGTGACACATGGCAATAATATTTTTTTCTTATCATACCATTTCATTATCAGAGTATTTAAATCCACTTCGTCACTCATGGCCCAATAGAGCATTACAATGTCTGCATTTAGAAACTCTTCGCACTTTTCAATTTGGGCACAAATTTCTTCGGACTGAAGTCGCTTCTCTTCCTTGGTCAAACTTGTTTTAACTTGTTTAATATATTTACGAAGGGCTACCTTCTGTTCCTGTATTGTAATATCATGAAATTTTTGCATGTTCGATAATTTTAGTGCAGATAAAATCTGCCGCATTTCCGTTGCCAAATATAGGACAAAAATCTAATTCAAGATTATTAATTAACGAATTATATGAAAATATTATTTTTTCATAGTCTGCATCTGCTAAAATAGCGGTTCCATTTTCGACCAATTCTACCCATTCTGTTTGAGGGCGAAGGATGACACAAGGTTTGTTGAAAAAGAATGCCTCTTTCTGAACGCCGCCCGAATCGGTCACAATTAGCGATGCATTTGCTTCCAATTGTATCATATCTAAAAACGAAACAGGCTCAACAATAATTATATTTTCATTGGCAATAATCTGCTGATACAATGCAGGTTCTAAATTAGTTGGCAACATTTTTTTAGTTCGAGGGTGCAATGGAATAATAACCTTTTGATTAGAATCAGCCTGAATTTGTTGCAATGCCGAAAAAATTGCACTCAACCGTTTAGGATCATCGGTATTATTGTCGCGATGTATGGTGCAAAGCAAATAATTATTGGGCAAAAGATGATTTATTTCGAGAATTTTTGAAGTTTCTTTTGCCTTTTGAGCAAAGTACAAACTGTTATCAAACATGATATCACCACTATGATACACTTTTGGATGATCGATATTAAACGGAGGATTATTATCAACTTCAAATCCTTCATGCACCAAGTTTTTCAGTCCCGTGGTGGTTGGCGAGAACAATAACGTAGAAACATGATCGCACATAATTCGGTTAATCTCTTCGGGCATACTTTTGTTAAAAGAGCGCAACCCAGCTTCTACGTGAACGATTGGAATGTGCATTTTGGAAGCAGCAATAGCACCAGCCAACGTAGAGTTGGTATCGCCATAAACTAAAAGATAATCTGGTTTTATTTGAACAAGCACCTCTTCAATTCCTTGAATCATCTTTGCCGTTTGCTCCCCATGGTTTCCAGAACCCACATTCAAATTCACATCCGGACGAGGAATATTAAGCTCTTCAAAAAACACTTCGGACATCTTTTCATCATAATGTTGCCCCGTATGAATAATAAACTCCTTAATCTGTTCAGAAAAATGAGTTCTAATGCTCCGACTAATCGCAGCCGCTTTAATAATTTGAGGACGAGCCCCCACAATGGTCAATATCTTAATCATACTATTTCCTTTTAACATTCCAGTGCAAAGCACCTGATTTTTATATTTTTAGAACTGGCTTTTGGCTTTATGAATCCCGAAAACTAAATCCGCCAACTGGCGGATTGTCATTTTTCGAGGATGTTCGAATTCTCAAATTATCAATCCGCCGCGGCAGATTTATAATTCGGCACTTTATGAACTTTGTAAACTTTCTCCACCTACGGCTGTTTTTTTTATATTTCGGTGCGCTGCAGCTTCTTTTGTTTAAGCATTAACTCTAAATATTTTTCCCTCAGACGAGCTTTCATCGTCGCTATGCGCGTCACTCGTTACTCGTTACCCGTCACTTCTTTTCTCCCTTTATGAACTTTTGACTTTATAGACTTTCCCCTAAATCTCTCCTTCATCTGCAAAACTATAAAATTTAGAAGAGCAAACGATCAAATGGTCCAACACAGAGATATCAAAAAGTTCGAGTGCGTTTTTTATTTTTCTTGTCAGGTCCACATCTTGCTCGCTAGGTCTTAAATTCCCAGAGGGGTGGTTATGGGCTAAAATAAGACCTGTAGCGTGGTGATCGATTGCTAATCGGGCGATTTTTTTCACATCAACCACAGTCGAGGTGGCACCCCCTTCTCCTATAATTTTATGGGAAATAATCTCATTTGCTCTATTTAAAAAGATCACCCAAAACTCTTCATGTAATAAATCACTCAAGTAAATCGACAAGTAATCAAATGCATCATTTGACGAAGTTACCTTCTTTTTTTCGATCACAGATGCTTGACGCCGCCGTTGACCTAATTCCAATGCTGCTATGATAGAAATGGCTTTCGCCTCTCCCACTCCGCTATATTTAGTAAGATCCGAAATTGACTTTCGAGAGAGTTCCAACAAGTTGTTATTATTATCGGATAAAATTCTCTTTGCCAAATCAACAGCAGTCTCTTTTGTATTTCCCGAACCCATTAATATGGCAACAAGTTCTGCATCTGAAAGGGCGCCTTTTCCTTTCAGCATCATTTTTTCGCGGGGTTTATCCGAATTGTCCCACGCAGTAATTGGTATTTTGTTCATGGTTGGTTGTATTAGTGCATTTTTTGACGTTTTAAAATATAGGGGAGTAATACTTGATGCAAACCTAAAGCAATATCAGCTTCAACATAATCTATTTCAAATTGACTACATTTTAGTTTTAACTCTTGATGGGCTTTGTTCATTGCCTCGGCGTATCTGGTTCTAATTTCGTTGGGATGTAATTTCAATTCATTGCCCGTTTCCATATCTACAAATCGATAGGGGCGATTTTCGAATTCAAAATCAATTTCTAATTTTTTATCTACTACGTGAAATAAGATCACTTCGTGTTTGTTGTGTTTTAAATGTTGAATTGCACTAAAAAGTTCTTCTTTCTGCGCAGTATCTTCAAACATATCGCTAAAGATAATTACCAATGAGCGGCGATGAATGCTCTCTGCTATTTCGTGAAGTGCTGAAGTGACTTGGGTGGTTTTTTGAACCAACTGATCGTAAGGTTCTAATAGTTTTTCGAGCTCATTAAACACCATTTGCTGATGCTTGGGAGTCGATCGTACGGGCGAATTAAATTGAATTTGATCTGAAAAAAGTGTGAGACCAAACGCATCTCGCTGACGTCTGAATAGCTGAACCAACGCCGCTGCAGCGTACACCGAAAACCACATTTTGTTGGGGTGGTCAAAATCTAATTTTGGAAGAATTGGGAAATACATGGACGAAGAGCTATCTATCAAAATCCGACATCTGAGATTGGTCTCTTCTTCAAATCTTTTGACAAATAATTTATCGCTTCGAGCAAACAGCTTCCAATCAATGTTGCGAGTAGATTCGCCATCGTTGTACAACCGATGTTCCGAAAA
>JBBRGJ010000062.1:0-16420 GCA_038240835.1 Bacteroidales bacterium
CTGTTGGCGTTAGGTCTTACTTTTATGCTTGTTTTTCAGGCACTTATTAATATGATGGTGGCTATAAATCTGTTGCCAGTTACGGGGCAACCTCTTCCAATGGTGAGTATGGGAGGGACTTCTATTTGGTTCACCTGCATCTCCTTTGGGATTATTCTCAGTGTGAGCAAAGAGGTGGCAAACGAAGATCCATCGATGCTGAAACCAAAACAAACTAGTAATACTGAAGAATCATGAAAAAAATAAAAATAATCATTAGCGGCGGAGGTACAGGAGGACATATTTTTCCTGCATTGGCAATAGCAAATGCTATTAAACGTCGGTTTCCCAATGCGGATATCCTTTTTGTGGGTGCAAAAAATAGAATGGAGATGAAACGGGTTCCGGAAGCGGGTTACCCAATTGTAGGAATTCAAATTTCGGGTCTTCAGCGTAAACTGACGATTAAGAACATTTTTAAAAATCTGCTTTTCCCTTTCAAAGTGTTAAACAGTCTTAGGGTGGCAAAACAAATAGTGAAAAATTTTAACCCCGATGTAGTCGTTGGAGTCGGTGGTTACGCAAGTGGACCTACGCTTAAAATGGCTTCGGCGCTCAAAATTCCAACGGTTATTCAAGAGCAAAACTCTTACCCTGGAATTACAAATAAGTTGCTGGCAAAAAAAGCAAATAAAATCTGTGTGGCATATCCCAATATGGACCACTTTTTCGAAAAAGACAAAATTGTCATCACCGGAAACCCTGTGAGAGCTGATATTATCTCTTACAAACCTAAAAATGAGGACGCGTATAAATTCTTTAATTTAGATTCTGCCAAGAAAACCATTGCGGTTATTGGTGGAAGCTTGGGTTCGTATACCATTAATAAAAGCATGCAAGGTTCGTTGCAATATTTTAAAGATGCAGATATTCAGGTGGTTTGGCAAACGGGAGATCGATTTTATAATTCTATTTCCGACCAAGTAGTTGGATTGAAATCAGACGGAATCTTGGTGGTTCCTTTTGTCAAAAGAATGGACTGCTTGTACAGTGTGGCTGATTTGGTTATTTCTCGCGCTGGCGCATTATCTATCTCCGAACTGTGTGGTTTGAAAAAACCGACCATTTTGATTCCATCTCCCAATGTGTCGGAAGATCATCAAACTAAAAATGCAAAAGTGCTTTCGGATGCAAATGCAGCAATATTGATAAAAGATAAAGATGCGCCCGCTATTTTGGGCAAAGAGGCGTTGGCGTTGGTTCAAGATTCTCAGCGATTACAGGAATTATCAGAAAACATCGCTCGTTTTGCTACTCCCAATGCGGATGAGCTGATTGTGGATGAAATTGTAAAACTAATTAAATTCTAACAATGACATTAAACAACATAAAATCGGTCTATTTTTTAGGTATTGGAGGTATCGGAATGAGTGCAATTGCTCGTTTTTTCAACCATAACCATATTGCTGTGGCTGGATACGACAGAACTCCTTCTCCGCTAACCATTGAGTTGGAAGCGGAAGGAATTGCCATTCATTATGAAGATAGTTGTGATTTTATTCCAGAAAACATCGATTTATGTGTCTATACGCCCGCAATTCCAGTTGATTTAAAAGAACTTGCTGAAATTAATAAACGCAAAATTCCACTGATGAAACGTTCTCAGGTGCTTGGACTGATTACAAATGAAGGAAATACCATTGCCATTGCAGGAACTCATGGAAAAACCTCCACCACTTCGTTGGTTTCTCATTTGTTGAAGACTGATGCAGCTCCTGTAAATGCTTTTATTGGGGGTATCGCAGCTAATTATCAGACAAATTTGTTGCTGTCTGATAGCTCTTCTCTTTTTGTGGTGGAAGCCGACGAATTTGATCGCTCATTTTTAACTCTTCACCCAAAATCGGCAGTTATTACTTCGGTAGATGCTGATCATTTAGATATTTATGGCGATCCTGGCCAATTGGTGGAATCTTTCGTTACCTTTTCCAAACAAGTAAGTGACTTTTTATTGGTGAAAGATCACATTCAGTCCAACTTTTCCAATTGTTTCACTTACTCTTTAAACAACAAAGAGACTGCTTATTATGCCGAAAATATTGAATTTGTGGATGAGTTTTATCAATTTGATTTAATCACGCCAACGGTTATCTATAGAAATCTAAAACTAGGCGTAGGCGGACTGCATAATGTTGAAAATGCAATTGCAGCATCTGCGTTGGCACTTAATTATGGAATTTCTGAAGAGTCGCTGCGCAACGGATTGGCCACGTTTAAAGGAGTTCACCGCAGATTTGAAACGATTATTAAATCTGAAAAACTCGTTTTTATCGACGATTACGCGCATCATCCTACTGAAATTACCGCTTGTTTGTCGTCGATTCGAAAAATGTATCCCGACAGAAGAATTACCGCTGTTTTTCAACCTCATTTATACTCAAGAACTAGAGATTTTGCGGACGATTTTGCCACTAGTTTGTCACTTGCAGATGAGTTGATTTTGTTAGATATCTATCCCGCCAGAGAAGCTCCCATTGAAGGAATTACTTCTGAGTGGTTGTTGTCTCAAGTAAATTTGAAAAACAAATACCTGGTTACCAAAAGTGAACTTCCTAATACGTTGGTTCATCTAAAACCGCAATTGGTGGTAACGATGGGAGCAGGGGATATTGACCGACTTATTCCAGAAATTAAAAACATTTTTATTCACAATTTAAAGATTCAACCCGATGAGTAAAAAGTGGATCAAAAGTATTATTGTCGTCGCCGTATTGTCCATTTTGGTGGTCGCCTCCGTCGTGGGCCATGGATTTCGTAAGTGCGTTGATTTGGTTGTAAAAGTAGATTACGATAGCGCAGCTGTATTTATCACGGCCGAAGAGGTGAAAGTTCATTTAATTAAAACATTTGGCAATCCTGTCGGACAGAGATTGAATCAGTTAAATGTTCAGTCGATTGAAAATCTGTTGCAATTAAATCCATTCATCGCCGAAGCGGAAGCAAGCGTTGAGTTGTCGGGAGTATTGAATGTTGAAATTAAACAAAAAACGCCCATTCTTAGAGTTCAAAACAAAAAAGGACAGCAATTTTATCTCACAGAAGAGGGATTGATGATGCCTATTTCGGAACATGGAATTGAAAGAACACCGGTAGCATCGGGCGAAATATATGACTATTATTCGAGTATTAGAAATTTAACGCAAGAAGATAATCCCCTCGAAGATTCATTGGTAAAACGTTCGACGTTGTTTCGTTTGTGGTATTTGGCAGTAAAAATAAAAAACGATCCATTTATGGCTGCACAAACGGATCAAATATACGTTAATACTAGTAAAGAGTTCGAAATTGTACCCAGAGTAGGAGGGCAACTCATTATTATTGGAAACATCAATCAGCTCGACAAAAAGTTTACAAAGTTAAAAGCATTATACTCCGAATCGTTTGCTCAAGTGGGGTGGAATAAATATGCAATCATAAATTTAAAGTTTAAAAATCAAGTAGTTTGTACAAAAAAATAGAAAGGAACCAAAATATGGAAAATTCAGAAATTATTGTTGGATTAGATATTGGAACAACAAAAATAGCTGTCATTGTAGGAAAAATGGACAAAAATGGAATCATTGAAATATTAGGTTCCGGAAAAGCTGAATCCACAGGTGTGATGAGAGGTCAAGTGGCTAATATTGACAAAACAATTACTTCTATCAAAGCGGCTATTGATGCTGCTGAACGTGAGAGTGGTGTGGAAATTGGCTCAGTAGTAGTAGGAATTGCTGGACAGCATATCAAAAGCATTCAGCATCATGGCAGCATTTTAAGAGCAAATACGGAAGATGAAATTACCATGCAAGACATTGAATTGTTGAAAAACAATATGTATAAATTGGTAATGAAAGCCGGTGAGCAAATTATCAATGTAATTCCTCAGGAGTTTATCATCGATAGGGAAACTGGAATTAGAGAGCCAATTGGAATGGCAGGGGTTGATTTGGGCGCAAATTTCCACATTATTACTGGAAACGAAAGTGCCATTAAAAATATCGTGCGTTGTGTTCAAAAAGCGGGTCTGATAATGGAAGATCTTATTTTAGAGCCACTTGCATCGTCAGAAGCTGTATTGAGCGACGAAGAAAAAGAAGCCGGCGTAGCGTTGGTGGACATTGGCGGTGGTACTTCTGATATTGCTATTTTTCAAGATAATATTATTCGTCATACGTCTGTGATTCCATTGGGTGGAAATACCATTACCGAGGATGTGAAAGAGGGTTGTACCATCATCAAGGTGCAAGCGGAAGCGCTGAAAGTGAAATATGGTTCTTGCTTGGCAGAACAGAATAGAGATGACGAAATTGTCTCCATTCCAGGATTAAAAGGAAGACAACCGAAAGAGATTTCGTTGCGCAATTTAGCACATATTATTCAGGCGAGAATGGAAGAGATTGTCGCTCAAATTGATTATGAAATTCAACAGAGTGGTTATAAAAAGAAACTCATTGCAGGAATTGTCCTAACAGGCGGAGGAGCGCAGTTGAAACACCTTAAAGAGTTGGTTGAGTTTACCACGGGTATGGAGTGTAGAATTGGTGTTCCAAGTGAAAGAATTTCACCAGATACCAACAAGGATATTCTAAACCCTAGTTATTCGACCGGTGTTGGACTTGTAATTGAAGGGTTTAATCGTCTCCAATATCGAGAAAATGAACCAGAAACAGAAAAAGTTGAAGATCAACCGAAACAAAAATCTGAAAAAGCAAAATCTAAAAAAGTCCCTAGAGATTTGGGTAGTTCTGGATTTTCGACTCTTTTAAAGGATATTTTCTCTCCAGGAAATATTGAATAATAACAAATGATGTTTGTTAAACGATTGATTTTGAATAGAAAGAAAACAATTTAGGATCGATTGTATAGAAAGGACAAACATTTTGCATTTTTTTCTATCTGATTTTCGGAGAACTAAAATTAGCTAAATCATGGGCCGTTGTTAATATCTAACATTGTTTTGTTGATAAACTCTTTGGATATTAACACTCCTATTTTACATAAAATTATACTTTTATACATTATTTAAAGAACCGATACACATTATATAAATATTGAATTATGACTAACGACATCTTAAAATTCGAACTACCTAAGGATCAATCTTCTATCATTAAAGTTTTTGGTGTTGGTGGTGGCGGTTGCAATGCTGTAAGGCACATGTACGAACAAGGAATAAAAGGAGTCGATTTTATTGTTTGTAATACCGATGCGCAGTCGTTGGAGACAAATCCAGTTCCTTACAAAATTCAGATTGGTGAAAAAGGATTAGGTGCAGGTTCTGTTCCTTCAGTGGGACAAGAGGCTGCTCGTAAAGATATCGAAAAACTAAAAGCGGCTTTGGAACACAATACAGAAATGATTTTTATCACTGCAGGTATGGGTGGTGGAACTGGCACGGGTGCTGCTCCAGTCTTGGCTGAATTGGCTAAAGAGATGGGCATTCTTACCGTGGGTATCGTTACGTTGCCTTTTGGTTTCGAAGGTCGCAAACGTCGCGAATATGCTGACGCTGGTATCAATGAATTAAAACAACATGTAGATGCTCTTTTGGTTATTTGCAACGATAAATTGAGAGAGTTGTATGGCAATCTTGGAGTGAAAGAAGCTTTTGATAAAGCGGATAATATACTTACTACAGCGGCTAAAAGTATTGCTGAAATTATCACCAACGAGGGAAGTATTAATGTCGATTTAGAAGATGTGAAAACTGTAATGCGCGCCAGTGGCGTGGCTATTATGGGTAGCGGTAAAGCAAATGGCGAAAATCGTGCGCACGAAGCAGTTGAACAAGCCTTGAAATCACCTCTTTTGAACGATAGCAATATCATCGGAGCTAAAAATATTTTACTGTATCTTGCTTATGGAAACGAAGAGTTGTCCATGGACGAAATTACAGAAATTACCGATTATGTAAATGATGAAGCAGGAGTTGAAGCAAATATTATTTGGGGATACGGTGTTGATGCCGAGTTAGATAATGAGATTACGGTTACTTTAATTGCAACGGGATTTAACCCTTCCAACGAATTAAACGCTAAGTCTGATGCAGCGAGCAAATCCATTGTTCATCCGCTAAAGATGAATGTAGAAGTAGTTAAACCAATTCATTCTACACCTACTTCAATTACAAGTTTTGAAGTAATGCAAAAAAGTGTTGATAACGACTATCCTCAGTCTGAACCTACTGCTATGGCTAGTTTGCCTAGAACAGGGACAACCATCGTGCACAATCTTTTCGAAGAGAATCAAAGTGTTAAATCTACCGAAACTGAAAACAGTTTGTCACCCACACTCAAAAGCGTATCTGCTCCTAAGGAGGATGATCAACCGATGGTGACTGATTTCAAAGAAAGTGAAAATACTCAAGAGGCTCCTAATGCAGCCAATGCTTCCAGAATTGATGTGCTTAGAAAATATAACACCATGATTAAAACAGAAGATGGATTGGTGTCTATTGAATCAGTTCCTGCATACCAACGGAAAGGGATTCAAATTAATGATTCCATTTCTTCTTCCGAAAAACAATCATCTGCGCTTAGCTTTACTCAAACGGATGATGAACAAGTGACCATAGAACGCAGAAATCCTTATCTTTTTGACAACGTCGACTAATAAAACAACATAAATGAACTTAACTGAACTCATAAGCAAAGACATCAAAGCGTCGATGCTCGCCAAAGAGAAAGAGAAACTCGAAGCTCTTCGTGCTGCAAAATCTGCTTTTACGCTTGCTATAACCGCTAAACCCTCTGGATCTGAACTTACTCCCGAAGAGGAAATTGTAATCATCAAAAAGTTGGTGAAACAACGTCTCGATGCTGCTGAAATTTATGTTCAACAAAACAGAATGGACTTAGCTGAGCCTGAACAATTTCAAGCAAATTTGCTCAAAATGTATTTGCCACAAGAGATGCCTATTGAAGAACTTACAACAATTATCAAAGATATTATCACTCAAAGTGGAGCTACATCCGTGAAAGAGATGGGCAAAATAATGGGAATTGCTTCCAAACAATTGCAAGGAAAAGCGGATAATAAAGTAATATCAGAAGTGATTAAAAGCTTACTCTCGTAAAGGGGAAAGGCTATAAAGTCCGTAAAGTCTATAAAGTCCATAAAGTTGAAAGTCCATAAAGAAGCAAGAAAGCGAAAATGGATAAGAATAAAAAGTGAAAACAATTTGCGAAGCTTGAACCAGGAAGCTCTCCTTTTAGGAGAGTTGAGAGGTCAGCGGAGAAGCAGATTGTTTTTTTTGCTTTTTACTCAAAAGAACATACGCAAAAAAAAAGGGATAATCATTGATTATCCCCTTTTTTTATATTTTAAATGCTCTTATTATTTTTTCGATTGAATATAGCTATTCAACTCATCTTCTGAGCTCGAAAAACTCAATACATCATTTACTAGGTAGTATTTGTTTTTTTCGAATGTAAAATCATACGCAAATTTTAAATACTCTAATTTGTTGTCTTCAAAACTAAACTCTTTAGCAATCTCTTTGATTTGCAATACAGAAAGGCAATTTGATTCAGTAATTTGTTTTGCAAGGGTTAGTTTTCCATCGGCAAAAGGTGATTTTTTTACTTGTGCTTTCGCATCATTAAAATCACCTGCAGGCATTGCTGAGTAACAACCTCTTGTTTGGTTTGGATTATTTGGATGTTTTTGAATCTCTCTAGATTCTGTTTTTGGTTGAGGTGTTACAACTCGCTCTACATTTGTATTGTTTCCAGTTCTAGTGGTAGTAGTTGTTGTAGTGGTAGAACTTGTAACAGTTCCTTGTCCGTTGGGAATATTCATGTTCATGTTGAAATCTACACCTAGCTCTGGATCTTTTATGGTGATATTTGCACCATTTTGTCCCATCCCAACGTTGGTTTGTGTTTGTCCGGTTGTCGTTGTTTGATTCATTCCATTATTACTAATTCCTACATTAGCTTGAATCGGTTCCTCTTTTGGTTGAACCACTTCGTTGTTGCTCCTGTTTTCGGTCACTTTCACATTTCCCTCATTTACAGGATCCCAGCTAATGATAGATAATCCATACGAGTTTTTCTTCTTACGAAGTTCGTAAGTGATATTGCACATTTTTTCGTCGACATCTATCATTTGAATTTGGTTGTCAATAGAGGTCATGCTCTCATCGTCGATGATTACTTTTACCTTGAAATATTTATCGGCAATGTCTGTAATCACGACATTTGTGGCGGCTTCTTTGTTCTGTTTTACTCCGTTTTTAATTACCCAAATTTTCTCTCCCTCTTTGGTGTAAATGGTTAAACTCCCTTTTATTTGAGCATAACTTGCCGTGAAAAAGAGTGCTAAAATTGACGTTATAATAATTTTTTTCATCACTAATATTTTTATTTATTACTTAGATTTTTTTGTAACTGGTTTTGCTTTCAACTTTGTTGTTGGTTTTTTTGTCTTTGAAGTACCTGGAGTTTCTGGTTTTAAAACAGGCTCAACTGGCGCTTTAGTTGGAGTTATCTCTTCTGTTTGCGTTTTAGAAACATTGTCTAATTCTGGAATTTTCACACTTTGAGGTGCAAATGATATTTGGCGACCATAGATTAATCGGACATCCATTCGTTTGTCTTTGAAAAATGGTATTTGATCTGCATAATCTAAAACTGCATCTGCCAATTCATCTGGTTTTTTTCTAAATGTGCAATTTAATTTAGAGTAATTGTCAAAAGCAACAATTTCTAGTTGTCCGCCAAAATTAGCATCTGCTTTTAATTTGCCTCTCAAATCGCGGAAATCTCTAAACGATCCCGATGCGTAAAATCTTAATTCAAATGGAGTTCCATTGTTTACCCAATCGCCAATGTATGAGTTAAAAACTCCTAATAATTTGTCTATATTGTCGTTTACCGCTTGTGCAATTCCAGAAATCATCGCACTTTTTGCATCCCGAGCACTGTTCCAGTTACTCTCCATGATGATCGTTCCTAATCCCTCTGCGGTACAGTTGTCATAAGCTTTTACTTCGATGATTACTTTTGACGAGTTTCGAGTGTCGAAAGCTTCACTTTTTGAAATTACCGAAATTTTGCTGATTCTGATTATAAATTGAGCATCTGCTTTAAAACCTAAGTTTTGAACATAAGTCTCTTCTTTAAAATCTCCTGATTCTTGACCAATTCCTTGGGCTTCTTTTTTCAGACTTTCAAACCTTGTTTTCTCAATGTAACGATATTTTCTTTTCGATAATGCTTCATTGATGCGCTCGGTGACGTAATCGTAATTTTCAATCTCCTCTTTGGCAATATGTCGTGGATCGTACATGGCCATAAAACGAACGCCGCCAATGGATTTTGTAAGTAAATTAATGTCCGCTTTTAATGGGTTTAAACTCACCACTGCGCTGACAATTACCTCAAATCGATCGGGAAATGGAGTCTCTTTTATTACTTTATAGCTTGCGATATATCCTTCGGTTTTGGTAGAAATAGCATCGGATAAAACCATGAAGTTCTCTACTTTTGTTTCCGAACTAACTGCCACGCCCACTGCTTGTCCCACTGCAGCACGAAGTGCATCCTGAATAGCATCTTCGCGTTTTAATCCTTGTCCTTTTACTTCAACGGTGGTTGTCTCTTGCGACCAAGCAGCCATTGAGATAAAAGACAGAATAAATAATATTATAATTTTCTTCATAACATTTGTCTTGATATTTTATTAAAGTACTAAGGCTAGGGCAAATTTCCCAATCGTGGAAGCTACTTTTCCTATCTTCGCCCAATTTATTTTGTTCTTAACAGCAGAAGTATCCACTTTTATTTTTCCATCTGCAGATTCAATCACATTAAGAACTTCAACTCCTTTTTTTAGACCAAATGCTTCTAAGATGGATTTGCCTGCAGAGACAATTTTTGGAAATTTTCCTTTTTTAGGATCGTAAATTTTGCTGTAATCAATCAATACATTCCCTTTTTCATCGGTGATGATTGGAAACATCGAAGGATCATATTTTTTTCCATTAAAATTGATGGCCAAATTGCTCATGTCGGTAATTTCTGTTCCAGCAACTCCAGTTTCTTGTGAATTTCCTTCGGTAGTAATGGGTTGCATGGTAGAGTTCATTTTCTTCATCACCTGATCGTGAAGTACTGGAGCTAACCCTTTTTGGTCGTACATGGGTATACGCATTGTTACGGTTATTATACCTTCTTTTTCGATTGCTTCGCCTACTTGTGTAGCGTTTTTAATCACTCCATCCACTCTTGAGTATATGTAATCGTAGGTTGCAATCATGTCTTGTACTTTGGTCTCCGAAGTTACTTGTACGCCTTTGGTGATCTCTAATAAATTTCGTTGTGCATCTACAATGGCTCCACGTTTAGCCATCAACTTAGCTTGAGCAATGTTTTTAAATCGTAAAGTGTCAATTACTGATTCTCCCTTTGCTTCTATAAATTGGTTGGTCCAATCTACTTTTCCTTTTGGAAGTTCGTCTACAATCGGTTCAAAAGGAACTGTAACTTCTGCTTCGCCACTACCAAAAGTGATGGAATCTTTTACTCCTGGATTTTTTACCCCTGGATCGGCAACTACTAAAGGTTTAGTTGGTTTAGTCTCTTTGTCTACTACTTTTTCTTTTTTCTCTTTTTTGGGCTTTTTAACTACCTTAGTGGGCTGGTTTTTTTCTTTTTGGGTGGGAGAGGTTTTTGTCGTTTGTCCTGATGCAGTGGAAACATTGAATGTGATTCCAATTATAAACAGCATGACCATAAATTGATTTACTCTTTTAAATGTTTTAGCTCTCATAAGTCTATTTTTTTTATTACTAAATATTTTTCTGTTTTAGCGCATAAAGTTACAATTATTTTTAGAATACGCAAAATTATTATTATTCCTATTAAAAGTGTTTGTTTTTGAAAGAGGGTTTTACTTCTTTTAAAACTATCTTTTGATGTTGTTTAATTTGTCCAGAAGTGCTGGTAACATACGCACTGCAACCATTTCTCTCCATTTTAGCGGAGCTTCTATGGCAGGAATTCCAAAGTAAACTTTCCCTTGAGGAGAAGTATTTTTGTCGATGGCTGATGTGGCCAATATGGTTGTTCCTTTTGCAATTACAATTTCTTTGTTGATGGATACATTTGCCCAAATTAGACAATCATCTTCGATAACGGTAACTCCGGCAATCATCGTGTTGGCTCCAATTAAACAATTTTTGCCAATGCGTGTGTCGTGACCCACATGCGCGTGGTTGTCAAATTTTGTCCCTGCACCTATAATAGTATTTGAAGAAACGCCTTTGTCGATAGTGCATAATGCGCCAATTTCTACATCGTTTTCGATGATAACTCCACCACAGGAGATCATTTTATCCCAAGATTCGGTTCTTTTTTTAAAGTAATAAGCATCTGCTCCAATCACACAATTGGCATGGATAATCACATTGTCGCCAATCTCTGTATAATCATAAATGGATACATTGGAATGGATGATGCAGTTGTTGCCAATTTTCACTTGGTTGCCCACAAAAACACCGGGTTGTATAATCGTATTTTTGCCGATGGTGGCGGTGGAGCTAATGGGCTGATTGGCGGGAAGAAATGTCCTGAAGTGCGAAACAACTGTGTTGTAATCTTTAAACGGATCGTTGGAAATTAGTAAAACTTTTTCGCTTGGGCAGGGAACTTCTTTGTTTATTATAATTAAGGTGGCTTTAGAATCTAGGGCTTTTTGGTAATATTTTGGGTGATCTACAAATGTAATATCTCCAACCTCTACATTATGAATCTCATTGATTCCAGAAATAATACATTTTTCATCTCCAATGATAGAAATATCACCCGAAATAATATCTACAATTTGCTGAACACTATGGTTGCTATTAAACTTCATTATTCCCCCGTTTATTCGTATTTCCCCTGATTTATTAACCCCTAAAAAAAAGTGGTTGCCTCGATTCTCAAGAACAACCACTTTTAATAAAATTTATTTTACTCGCTCAGAATATCTGTTGGTGCGTGTATCTACTTTAATTTTCTCACCTATTTCAATAAAAAGTGGAATCATTACCTCCGCTCCGGTCTCTACCGTTGCTTTTTTTAGTGCGTTGGTTGCAGTATCTCCTTTTATGCCAGGTTCTGTGTATGTAACCACTAAGTCAACAAATGGAGGAAGATCACAAGTCATCGGACTTTCTGTGTCTACGTGATATAATATTTCTACAATCTGACCCTCTTTCAAAAGACCTGAGTTGTTAATCATTGATTCTTGAATAGTAATTTGCTCAAAAGTCTCTTCGTGCATAAAATTATAATCAGTATCACCCTCTTTATATAGATATTGGTATGGGCGACGTTCTACTCGTGTAACGTCAATTTTTGCACTTGCTGGAAATGTGTTTTCTAACACTCGTCCTGTTTTTAAACTTTTCAATTTTGTGCGAACAAATGCTGCTCCTTTGCCTGGTTTTACGTGCAAGAACTCTACAACAATAAATATGTCATTATTAAATTCGATGCAAAGACCATTTCTAAATTCTGAAGTTGAAGCCATATTAATTTTTTTTATTAAGATAATTAAGTCGTCAATTGGCAAATTTACAAAAAAAAATGCTTTTTAGACTAAAAATCTTCATATATAAAAAAAGGAAGAGCAAATATTCCTTCTTTTATATAGTTTTTCGAATGTCAAGTAGAAATAGTATGTTTGAAAAACAAAATGCCAAATTCGAGACTTTCAAACGAATAAGTTGGCGTTTTCTAATCAATCACTATTTAGATTCGTAGCCTTTCATGATACCACGTTCCGACTTGCTTATGAATGAGAGAATCATCTCGCGCTCAGGACTGTCGGGCATTGTTTCAAGAACTTGTTTTACGCCACGAGAAATATTCTTGTTTTGTTGGAATAGAATTCGGTAGATGTTGTGTATTTGACTAATGCTTTCTGCCGAAAATCCTCTTCGTGTCAATCCGATTGAGTTGATGCCCACATAAGAAAGTGGCTCTCTTGCAGCTTTTACGAAAGGTGGCACATCTTTACGAACCAACGATCCGCCAGAAATCATTACATGTGAGCCAATGTTTACAAATTGATGGATGGCACTCATTCCGCCGATAATGGCAAAATCATCAATGTTTATATGTCCTGCCAATGTTGCACAGTTTGCAAGGATACAATTGTTTCCTATAATGCAATCGTGAGCAATGTGAACATAAGCCATTAATAAACAGTTTTTTCCCACTTCACTCTTCATGGCAGCAATGGTTCCTCTGTTTACCGTTACACACTCTCTGATGATAGTGTTGTCGCCAATAATGGCTGTCGTTTTTTCACCTTTATACTTTAAATCTTGGGGAACGGCTGATATTACGGCTCCTGGAAAAATCTTTACATTGTTTCCAATGCGAGCTCCATTCATTATATTTACATTGGAAGCAATCCAACAGCCTTCGCCAATTACAACATCTTCTTCGATGGTTGTAAAAGCATCGATCGAGGTATTGGCTCCAATTTTAGCGTTTGGGTGAATATTTGTAAGTTGATGAATCATAATCGATTTTTATTTTTTAGCAATTTGTGCAAGCATTTCTGCCTCCATCACTACTTTATTGTTGACATAAGCAGAACCCTTCATGTGACACAATCCTCTTCTGATTGGAGAAATGAGCTTTAATTCAAAAATCAATGTATCGCCAGGAACTACCTTTTGACGGAATTTTACTTCGTTGATTTTCATGAAATAAGTGGCGTAGTTTTCTGGATCTGGGACTGAACTTAGTACTAATATTCCTCCCACTTGAGCCATCGCTTCTATTTGTAAAACACCAGGCATTACAGGCTCATCTGGAAAGTGACCTACGAAAAAGCCTTCGTTCATGGTCACGTTTTTTAAGCCAATAACACTGTTTGCATCCATCGATAAAATTTTATCGACCAATAAAAATGGAGGACGATGGGGTAATAATTTTTTAATATCGTTGATGTCGAAAAGTGGAGCTTTGCTCAAATCGTATGAAGGAAGTGAGTTTTCGGTGATAAGTTCTTTTTTTATCATCTTCGCAAACTCGATGTTCGAACTGTGTCCGGGACGAATGGCGATGATGTGCCCTTTGATAGGCATTCCAACGGTAGATAAATCCCCAATTAAATCGAGTAATTTATGTCTTGCTGGTTCGTTGTTGTAATATAAATCTACATTGTTTAATATCCCTTGCTCTTTTACCTCAATTTCGGGTCTGTTGAAAAAGGTTGCCAATTTGTTAAGCTCAGGTTTGCTAACCATACGGTCTACAAATACAATTGCATTATTTATATCGCCACCTTTTACCAAGTTGTTCTCTATAAGTAACTCTAGTTCGTGCAAAAATACAAATGTTCTACATTTGGCAAATTCGGTGGTAAAATCATCGATGTGGTATAAAGAAGCATGCTGGTTGGTCAATACATTGGAATCGTAATCGACCATTACCGATACACGAAAATCGTCGGCAGGAATGGCTATGATTTCAACTTTTTTATCCGCATTTACAAACGTGATGTTCTTTGTAATCTCAAAATATTTTCGAGGAGCATCTTGTTCTTCAAATCCAGCTTTTTCCAGACCTTCTACATATAATCTAGCACTGCCATCCAAAATAGGAGTCTCTTCACAATCAATATCGATGATGGCATTGTCAATTTGCATTCCTACCAATGCAGCCATACAATGCTCTATGGTTCTAACTTCAGCGCCGTTTTGACGAATGGATGTGCCTCTCGATGTGTCGAAAACATTGTTTACTTCTATCGAAATACTAGGAGATCCTTCTAGGTCTATTCGACGAAATTTGAATCCGTGATTTGCTGGGGCGGGGTTTATGGTAAGGGTTACATTTTTTCCAGTGTGTAATCCCGCACCGGAAATTGTAACAGATTGCTTAATTGTTCTTTGTGTATCTCTCATATTGTCGGCAAAGATAAAAAATTATTAGTTATAATGTGAACAAACGTTAATAAACAGATGCAACGAAAACAGTCTGATTTATGTAAAATTCAGATTATCAGTGGATTGATAAAAATAAAATGATGAAAATGATTGGATTATTTCTTCGCTTTTTTTTCTAAATCAGAAATTCTACCATACAATTCGGGTAAACGTTTGAATAGAATAAAGACTCTTTTGTATAAAGAAGCATCAAATCCGGGTGATCCCAAGATTACTGCCCCTTGTTCTTCTATGTTGTTAGGAATTCCAGATTGCGCTCCAATTTTTACGTCGTCGGCTACGGTAATATGGCCACTTATACCAGCTTGACCGCCAATCATGATATTTTTTCCCAATTTTGCAGATCCTGCAATGCCCGATTGAGCTGCTATTACGGTATTGCTTCCAATCTCCACATTATGAGCAACTTGTATTAAATTGTCTAACTTAACACCTCTCCTAATAATGGTTGAACCTAACGTAGCTCTGTCTATGCAACAGTTAGCACCAATTTCTACTCTGTCTTCGATGATGACATTTCCAATTTGTGGTACTTTTTTATATTCGTTGTCGTCTTGCGGTGCAAATCCAAAACCATCTGCCCCAATAACAGTTCCAGCATGAATGGTACACTCTTTCCCAACAATACATTCGTGGTAGATTTTAACTCCTGCAAACAAAGTAGAATTGTCTCCAATGGTTACGTTGTCGCCAATAACAGTTTGAGGAAATAGTTTTACATTTTTGCCAATCTTACAGTTTTCGCCAATGCTTACAAACTCTGCAATATAACAGTTTTCGCCAATAACGGCCGTAGAATCAATGCATGCTAATTTTGAAATTCCCACTTTGTTCGGTTTCATGCTGTTGTATGCCTCCAATAGTTGGGCAAACGCCATGTATGCATTGGGAACTCTAATAAGGGTGGTTTTTAGCGGATGCTCCACCACAAAATCTGCACTTACAATGCAGGCAGTAGCTGAAGTTTCATATATAAAATGATTGTATTTTGGATTTGCCAAAAATGTCAATGTACCCTCGCCACCTTCTTCTATTTTGGACAGACTAAATACTTCTGCATTTTCGTCGCCTTCAATCCTTCCGTTGGTTATATCTGCTATTATTTTTACGGTAAATTTCATCTCTCTATGATTTTATCTTAAAGTTGCTAAAGTGGGAACAACTGTTGGTTGGCATTATTAATTATACTTCAAAAATAATCAATTTAAAATAATTAATTTCGAAATTCTCAACAAAGTTATCCCTATTTAGTAAATTCTACTCCTATTTAATCTGCAATTTTAATGATTTCTATCGTATAAATTGCATTTTGGATGTGTTATATTTTGTAATGTCTTAAAATTCAGAGGTATAAATTTACTTGATATTTTTTGAAAATCCATGTTTTTTGATTTATTGCTTATATCAGTATACAATTCAAAAAATCACGATTAATATTTGTAATAT
>JBBRGJ010000063.1:0-16378 GCA_038240835.1 Bacteroidales bacterium
AAGTATATTTGTACAATGGAACAACTTAATTTGCCAAGTATCGCGTTTAAAACACGCTTGAACGCAGCTTCTAAAACCGAGATTTTTGACGAATTTCGGAAAAAGTTTGTCCTGCTTACCCCCGAAGAGTGGGTGCGTCAGCATTTTGCTCACTTTCTTGTCAATCAGTTAAATGTTCCTGCTTCGTTGATGGCTTTAGAGAAAAAAATCATCATGAATGGGTTAAATAGACGCTTTGATATTGTCGTTTATTCGCGCAAAGCAAATCCAATATTAATTGTAGAGTGCAAAGCTTCCTCGGTGCCGATTACTCAAGCAGTTTTCGATCAGGTAGCCATATATAATACCGTGTTGAAATCTCCTTATTTGCTGATTACTAATGGGTTGTTGCATCATGCTTGCAAAATTGATTTTGACCAAATGAACATCGAATACTTAAATGTATTACCTTTATATTCCGAAATGTCTCTTTTATGAAATTCGTATGAAAAAATATATATCATTGGTTTTAGGTGTGATGCTTTCTGCATTGCTTGTGGGTCAGTCTGTTCCCGAAAAAATTGTGGCTAAAGTGAAAGAATCTAATCGAGTTTTTTGTCAAAACAACAAAATCACGATTCCTGATTTTTCTTATTTAGAGACCAGTCTATCACTTTCCAATGTGCATAAACTATTTCCAATGGTCGCAAAACCCGCAACTCTTACCAATAAACTAGGTGATACATTGGTGGATATTTCTTTGATTTATGAACTCGAAATTCCTGCTAATTCTTCCTCCGATGTTGCTTGTAGATATTTGTTATCCACTGGTTGGTTCGAATATGTGGAATCCAAAAATATACACCAGTTGCTTTTTACTCCCAACGATCCGAATATTGCAAATCAGTATTATCTGAACAACATCAGAGCTTACAGTGGTTGGGATATTTCAAAAGGGGATACTTCCATTGTGGTGGGTATTTCGGATACAGGTTTTGATTTTTCTCACAACGATTTAGTGGGTTCTTTGGCTTACAATTACAACGATCCCATTGATGGAATTGATAATGATAACGATGGGTACGTGGACAATTTTCGGGGTTGGGATTTAGGGACGAATGACAACAATCCGCAAGTGGTTTCGGGTTATCATGGACCATTTGTCTCGGGTATTGTAAGTGCAAGGGCTAACAATGAGTTGGGAATTGCGGGCGTGGGATTTAACACACGAGTATTGCCGATTAAAACTACCAATGCCGACAATCAAATTACCGCCGGTTACGAATCAATTGTTTACGCCGCCACGCATGGTTGCACGGTAGTGAACTGCTCGTGGGGTGGTCAGATTTCTGATGGCCGATTTGGCGAAGATGTAGTGAATTTTGCCACTTTCAATTGCAATACGTTGGTGGTGGCTGCGTGTGGCAACGAGAATAACCCACTTCCTTTTTGGCCTGCCACGTATCAAAATGTATTGAGTGTGTGTGCTTCCGATGTGAACGATGTAAAAGCGGATTTGTCCACGTATGGGTGGGATGTTGATATCTCAGCACCAGGCAGTAATATCTACTCTGTCAATGCTAATAATGGTTACACTTACTCCAGTGGGACCTCTTTTGCAGCGCCCATGGTTTCTGCGTGTGCCGCAATTGTTAAGTCTTATTTCCCCAATTTATCTGCACTGCAAATTGCGGAGCGGTTAAAAATAACATCCGACGATTTGGATACAATTCCCCTTAATAGTTTGTATATTGGGAAATTGGGAAAAGGAAGACTTAATCTTTTTCGTGCCCTTGATGATTTGGAGAGCCCATCTATCCGCTATTCAAATCCACAGTTTTCAAAAGAAAATATTCGAAATTTAGATACCGTAACCTTTTACGCTGATTTTAAAAACTATTTGGCGACGACTCAAGATTTAACCATCACTTTTTCTGTGGTTTCAGGAAATGCTATTATGATAGACTCAGTGATTTCTGTCCCTATTTTGGCAACCAGTCAGAATTATAACAATAGTAGTCTCCCGTTTAAATTTGTTTCACAAAATCTTATTTCAAATAGAGAAGTTGTGTTTAAACTCACATACACCGATGCCAACTACAGCAGTTATGAATATGTAAAAGTATATGTGAATAAATCCTACCTTTCCATTGATACCAACCAGATTGCCTCTACTTTGACGGGAAATGGAAGATTGGGATTTGCGGATAACTATTTTTACCAAGGCAATGGATTTAATTATTTAGAGTTTAATCAACTCTTTTATATGGGTGGATTGATGATTGGAAAAAGTACAGATCAAGTATCTGATAATGTGTATGGTGTGTCTGATATCGACAATGATTTTACAAATGTCTTGGCTCCATATAGAATATCTTCCTCGATGTTGGCCGATTTTGAAGCTGAAACCGTTTTTAACGA
The DNA here is from genome assembly GCA_038240835.1 of Bacteroidales bacterium. GTDB lineage: Bacteria > Bacteroidota > Bacteroidia > Bacteroidales > WCHB1-69 > JBAXTE01. Next base: position 2,401 of record JBBRGJ010000063.1, read on the forward strand.
TAATGGGGCAGGAGCTTATAAGATGAATTTGTCGGTTGCCCACAACGTGAAAGCTTGGAATCAGGCGAATTGTGAAAACTTTATAGTCCACACGTTTACACTGAAAAACACTGGAACCACCGCGCAAAATGGACTTTATGTAGGATTATTTGTCGATTGGGATATTTACATTAGCTCATACAACAAAGCCAAATACGATCCCTCTAAAAAGATGATTTATGCGTGGTCGCCTTTGGGTGGAAAGTATGGTGGGATTGCTGCTTTATCATCCCAACCAGTTACCAGATATGCATTTGATAACAATGGAAATTCGTTGAGTTTGAACATTCATGATGGGTTTTCGGGAATTGATAAGTACACAGCGCTCACTTCTAATCGTGATTCTGCCGGATACAACGGTCCCGGAAATGATGTGTCCACTCTTCTTTCATACGCTCAACTAAATTTGCTTTCGGGCGACTCTATCACGTTGGAATTTTTGGTGATGGCTGGAAACAATCCTGTGGAGTTGCAAAATTCCGTTGCGTTTGCCATGGAAAAATTACATCCTGATTACTCTCAAGTTACCGATATAAACAATCCAACATTAACGGTTAAACTTACTCCAAATCCTGCCAGTGATCAAATAGTTATCCAATCGAATCTTCCTGTGGAGCATTTATCTATCTACTCCATATCGGGGAAATTATTGCATTTCACTTCTGCAAAATCAGAAACTGGTCCTCTCTCTGTGAATACGAAATCGCTCCCAGCAGGGTTGTACATTGTTCGTGTGAAGACAGCCCTTGGCGAAGAAAATCTTAAATTAATCATTCAAAAATAATATAAATATGACTATTCCCGGATTTGAATTACCTGAATTTCTGACTAATTTTCTATTGGTCACTGTTTTTTCTCTAATTCTCGGATTATCACAACGAAAATTGCAAGATTCCAACGAAGCATCCCCCTCTTTTGGGACCGATAGAACGTTTACATTTGTAGGGATGCTTGGCTATATTTTATACATCGTTCGCCCCGGCGATCAACTTTTGTTTATCATTGGATTTGTTATTATATCCATTTTTTTGATGCTTTTCTATTTTTTCAAAATGTTTCAAGCTAAATCTTATGGGCTTACATCCATCGCGATTGCGCTGCTCACTTATTGTTTAGGATTGATCATTATTACCCAACCTTTTTGGTTTTTCTTGTTGATTATTTCCGTAGTCTTGATTTTTACGGAGTTGAAAAAATCCTTTATGAATGTCTCCAAACAGTTTGACAAGGATGAATTTCTTACCTTGGCAAAATTTATGGTGATGGCTGGTGTGGTTCTTCCTATTGTTCCAAATACTCCAATTGTTTCCTACCTAAGCATTACACCGTATCAAGTGTGGATGGCTGTGGTTGTTATCTCTTCCATCTCATACATTAGTTATCTGTTGAAAAAGTTTATTTTCCCAAATTCTGGAGTGATGCTCATCGGCGTTTTAGGAGGATTGTATAGCAGTACCGCTACTACATTTATTCTTGCTCGAAAGATGAAAGAGGCAAAAGGAAATACACATCATTTTGTGGCAGCTATTGTAATGGCTACAGCCATGATGTATTTGAGGATTTTAATTTTGATTCTTATTTTTAATCAGGAGCTTTTTCAAACGGTTTGGGGAATGTTTCTAGTCATGTTTTTCTTAACCACAGCCATCAGTCTTTTTATTCGATATAAATATAGAGCCGTTACGGTTGAAAAACAGATTTTTAGTGAAGAGAAGAACCCATTGGAATTTAAAATAGCCATTCTGTTCACCGTATTATTCGTTGCATTTACATTTGTCACTCACTTTACCATCGAATATTTTGGGTCTGGCGGACTTCAATTGCTCTCCTTTATCGTTGGGGTGTCTGACATTGATCCATTCTTATTGAACTTATTTCAAGGTCATTACGCCGTTTCCATCTCTTTAATTGGAGCCGCTACTTTTCAGGCAATTATTAGCAATAATATTCTAAAAGCTGGTTACGCATTTTGGATCTCTGGTCGTAAAAATGGAATTTTATTAATGGTCTCCTTCGCAATTATTATTGCAGTAAATGCTCTGCTGATATTTATTGTGTAATTGCTTTTTTGGAAAATAAAGTGTTGATGACAGTTGGAAAATTCACTGATCTTTGCAACTAAATACAAACAGTGCAGTTGTGTTCTTTTAACGGTCATACTGAGCCTGTCGAAGTATACATAGTATAACTTATGAAGTCCTTCCCTTCGATTCCTCAGGGCAGGCTGGCTCAGGATGACCCGAAAAGAAGAACAAGCAGAAAAACTATTCTAAATCTGTCATTGGTAGACTTTATCCAATAAAAAATTGGAAATAAAAGGTTGATGACAGTTAGAGAATTCAGTAATATTTGCAACTTAAAATATTGAACATTAACGATTTAATGAATGTCATACTGTCACGATAGCTATCGTGATAGTCGAAGTATTATTGAAAGAACTTTTTTGGAAGTGCTTATGAAATCCTTCCCTTCGAGTGCCTCAGGGCAGGCTAACTCAGGAAGACCCGAAAAGAAGAAAAATCAGAAAAAATATTTTAATTCTGTCATTGGTAGCCCTCCATTGGAGGACTCACGACAGGCTTTAATCCCGATAATTATCGACAGGATGAGCCGTGAAATAAATTGATGGTAAATGGAGAGAATGACTTTTTTACCCTTCCAACTCTTTAAGTATTTGGCTTACACTCTCTTCTGTGGATGTGAGTTTGGTTTTGCAAATGCGTATGAGTTCGGCGGCACGTTTTACCTTTTCCGAAAGTTCATCTACTGAGATTTCTCCTTCTTCTATTTCATTTACAATAATTTGTAACTCGTCGAAGGCATCGGTATAACTTGTTTTATCTTTCATTTTTTTTCTTTTTTTGTCGTTGAAATTGTTTTACTAACTACGGATCCATTGGCTAAAATAGTTGTAAGAGTAGCGCCAACGGAAACATCTTGCGTATTATTTATCGATTTACCATTTAAAAGTGTGATGCTGAATCCTCGCTTTAGCACATTCTGAGGATCTAATAAATTAATCAGTTGTGTTCTGTTTTGAATGTTTATGGCACATCTATTCAGTGTGTCTTTGGCTGATTTAGAGAGCTGATCGGTTAGTTTAATTATATGTTGTCTCTGCAAAATGAGTGATATGTTTGAAGATTTTGTCAGCCGAACTTTTGTCTGATTTTGCAACTCGTTGTGACGATGCACTAAAAATAGTGTTTGCTGTTGGATTGATTTTAATTTATTGTTTATCTGATAGTTATGAGTAGATATAAAGTTCCGAGTGTCTGTTCTAAATTGGTTTACAGTCTTATCGAAGAGCACCTTTTGATTGTTGATTATCGCTTGACTGTAACGAGCAATCGATTGTTGAGCATTGACCACAGGGACGGAGAAATTGTGAAACTTTTGAAGTAAAAAATCGGCTAACTCAGTGGGTGTGATCGCAGTTTTGTGAGAGATGAGTTCCGCCACGGTTTCGTTGGTGGAGTGTCCTATGCCAGTAATCACTGGGATGGGAAATAATGCAATTGCTCTTGCCAGTTTTATGTTGTTGTAACACGATAAACCCACATCGCCACCGCCACCTCTGACAATGGCTACAACGTCGAAATGGGAGACTACTTGCTTGATATTGTTCAGTTGGTTGGTGATGGATTCTACTGCTTTTTCTCCTTGAAGAAGCGCAGGAAAAAGCATCGTAAAATATTTATATCCCCAACCGTTTGAATCTAATATATTCATAAAATCCGAATATCCTTTGCTCGTCTCTACCGAGATAATGGCAATCCGTTGGGGTAATTGACTCATTGTTACCAACTTGTTTGCGCCATAAATCTGCTCTTTTTTGAGCAATGCAATGGTCTCAGCTTTTTCTTTTTCCAAATCGCCAAGCGAATAACTTGAGTCAATGTCTATTATTCGCAACGTAAATCCATAAATAGGATCAAAATTCACCTTGGCGCAAAAGAGAATCTTGATTCCATCTTTGAGCGGCTCTTTTACTGTGTTTTCAAAAACTGTGTTTATCCTAAAGTAGTCGTCTTTCCAAAGTGTAGCCCTAATTTGAGCAATCACTTTTCCATTCTCTTTTTCCACCAACTCCGGATAACAGTGTCCTGAGTGGGAATAAAAGTTTAATTTATTCATCTCCGCTTTTATCCAATACGAGTTGGTGTAATGAACAGCAACCATCTTTTGGATACTTTTCAATACATCGGCGAGAGAAAAAATAGTTCTATCGGAATTGGACTCAGGCATTATTTGGATTGTTTCCACAAAAATAAGGAAAAGAATTTAGATATGGATGTATCGAAATATTTCATTTGAAAATTTGAAATACTTATTGTTCTAATTTTTTGTGGTAATTTGCTCTTTGATCGTTGTGTTTTAATAATATCTACTTGAAAACAACGTTTTATTGATCAAACAAATATTTATGAAATCTATTCTTTATCCACTCTTGTTTTTGCTTTTTATTTCATGTGTTTCAAAATCGGATGATGGTGTATCTGTCACCAACAGTTGCGAATCTAATTCAATTATTGATTACATGGATCCGATGATGGCCGATGGTTTTGACTTCCCGATTGGGGATGTTGATGGAAAAGGAACTTCTGTTTCTCGCTCCAACGGCAAAAAGTATGATTCTTGGACGACTTCGTCCTCTTTTGCCACAAATTACAAGTCGGGAAATCAAACTGGGGTCGATTTTATTGCTTCGGGAGGTGGAAATAGTGATCTCGGACAACCCGTTTTGTCTATTGCCAAAGGTTTGGTGGTGGATGTGAAAACCGATGGCACTTCGTGGGGTGGAATTGTGGTAATCAAACACAAGTATTTAGAAAATGGAGAACTGAAGATCTGTTTTTCTCTATCCGCCCATTTAGAAAACATTACCGTGAAGCCCGGCGATGAAGTCGAAAAACGTCAGAAACTTGGAACGATTGGTGCAGGAAAAGGGAATTCCCCAACTCATCTTCACTTCGAAATAAGGAAAGAGAGTATGAATAAGTTTCCTTCCAAGTATTTGCCGAGTTCAAACGGGAAAGATGTAAAATGGGTAAAAGCGAATTATCACAATCCAGTTCCATTTTTGAATAAGCACAGAAATTTGACTGTTCCAGCAACTGCTCAAAAGATGATTGTTGCTTTTAAAGGTAGTTATAAAATGTATTTGATTGAAAATGGAGCGGTTAAAAAGCAGTATGAAATTGCTCTAAGTCAAAATCCAAACGGTCACAAGGAGCGCGAGGGAGATCTTAAACTTCCCGAGGGTGAGTATTATATTACCCAAAAGAGATTGGGACCATTTTTTGGGGATTACGCTGAATATTTAGGAAGTCGCTACTTGAGAATCAGTTATCCAAATGTGTATGATGCAGAACAAGGACTGAAAAAAGGATTGCTGACCAAAAAGCAGAAAGATGAAATTGTGAAAGCAAATATTCAGAAAACAGCCCCCCCGAAAAACACAAAAGTTGGTGGTGAAATCCTTATTCATGGCTGGAACGAAGAGTGGAAAAACGATGGAGAACGAAATCTAACTTGGGGCTGTATCTGTATGCACAACTACGATTTGGACTCGTTTTTTGAAAATGTGGATTTGAATACTGTGATTATTATTGCAAAATAGTTTTATCATGTTTAAAGTATGAGCTTATTTATTTCGTTGCCACCTTGTCTCGATTGCTGTCGGAAAAAGACTTCATCAAAAAAGCTAAAAAAAGAGAATTAATCTCAGCTCGTCGTGATTCGTTTCGATCCACTCCAATTAGTGGCAGGCAGGCTCGTTTCGACAGGCTCGTTTCGACAGGCTCGTTTCGACAGGCTCGTTTCGACAGGCTCAACGCATCGCATCGCATCGCAACGCAACGCAACGCAACGCAACGCAACGCAACGCATCGCAACGCATCGCAACGCAACGCATCGCAACGCAACGCATCGCCTATGAACAAAGATTGGTCTCTGTTTTTTTTTTTTAGACATTAAAGTCTTACGGACTATAACGATTTGATCCTATTTTTGCACGACCAAAATACATTTTAGAAATGCAACTTTAACGTAAAGCGAGACCGTTGCAAAACTCCAAACTCTCCGTTATTCGAAAAATTCAAACTACTCAGTTCGACGGGCTTACTTCGGCAAGCTAGCACATCGCACTGCATCGCATTTACAGCAGTAATAACGATAGCTATCGTGAGCAGTTAAAATTTCTCAAAAGCCTTGATTTTTGACTTTTGCAACGGCCTCAAAGCAGGTTTTCGTATTTTGACCAAATCTTCTTCACAACTGTTTAGAGTATGATTTTGATTGAAACTTAGTGTAGAGAGAAACTTCCTGTCTTCAGCGGTATGAATGCAAAATTTGAAGTTCATACAAAAAAAGTCCGGCAAAGCCGGACTTAAAAACTAAAAAATTTATTTTGGGAAACAATTATTTAGTCACTGCTGTATTTCCATTTCTTGGAATTCATTTACGAAGGCATCCTGATAACCCATTTCAATTACTTTTTTCAGTAATGGTTGAGCCTCTTCAGGAGTTTTAAACTTGCCAACAATCCAACGTCTCATTCTGTCAGGTTTTCCCTTTGTTTGAATAAGGTTATTGTTGTCATCTAATTTTGCAATTTGGTCAAAATAAGTTTTCTTTATATTTCCTGCACCAATCTGAACGGCATAATAATATCCTGGACGAGGTCCAATTTTATTCTTACCCACATTGGTAATGGCGGTATCTTCTGTATTTATCGAGTCCATCGGTCTATTTAAGGCAGCTAACTGAGCGGAGTCCAATGGGACTTCTTTTGGAGTACACTCTTCTATTTTCTGCTCTACCACTACCACTTTGTATGGATCGTTGGATGAGATATCTCTTAAAAATGCACGATAATTAGGAATCCCTTTATCTGGATTTTCGTTCACACAATAAGCCAATCCTAAGAAATAGTGCGCTAAAACTGGAGCGGCAATTGCACGATTCACTTTTTTGTAGTGTCGTAAATCGATGTTCTGACAAGCACGTTCTAAATAAATGGGAGACAAATGGCGGAATTCTTTGATGTTTAAACATGAAACACCGACGTGATAGTTGATGTTATAATTGTATGGATCTTTTGCCAACAAAGGGTTTAACATCGAAAGCGCTTTAAAGTGGTCTAAATCAATTAATTCAAACGCATCAGCAATTTTAGAAAAATACTCTTCATTTCTTTCAGGAGTCACATTTTCAAGATTTGACAAATCGGGAGGAAGTAACTCTTTAATATTATCACACCACTCCATTTTCTGTTTGGCATCGATTACAAACTGAGAAAGCTTTTGCGCATCTGCTCTATCAATAAAATCTTGAAACCACACTTTTGCTTCTTCATATTTTGCACCATACATATAGCAAACACCAATTTGATAATACGCAGTCATTGGAGCCGCAGATTGGCTGAAATCCGATTTTGAATACATTTCAGTGCTGGATAGTGACTTTTTGAGAAACTCAATGGCTTCATCTTTATCGTAACGCATATCCATCAGACAAATTCCAATATGAAAATTCAAATTTGCATTGTCGACATTGCTTTTTTCAAGTTCTTGAAAAATAGACAAAGCAAATCGGTACTCTTCATCTTTGATGTGTTCTAATCCCTTTTTAAACTTTCTTTTATAATCGCCACTTCCCATTTTCTGTGCATACGAGTTGGCAAATGTGATGGAGAACAAAACCAAGAAAATTGTAATAATTTTTTTCATCCTTTATCTATTTATATCATTAAAAAAATGCGAATATATAATCGTAACCAAATGTAAAAATAAAAATGGAATTATTTGTCACTCAATCGAATAAATAACAAATTATTCACACTAATTCTTCTGTTTTACGAATTAAACGACAAAAAGTTACATCATGGCAATAAAAAAAAGGGGAAAACATCCCCTTTCTTCAAAACTACCTTAAATCTATTTTAAAATTGATTCTCAATTAAGCGATCATCCGCTAAGTTTGGGAGGGTGACTTTTAAATTTGGTTCAGCAGCCATTGCACGTTTAATAGCAAAAATTGCTTCTGGATTTCGCGCCCAACTTCTACGTGAAATGCCATTGTTCACATCCCAGAAAAGCATTTGAGTCAGACGGCGTTGTGCATCCGCTGATCCATCTATGACCATTCCGAAACCACCGTTAATAACTTCGCCCCAGCCTACTCCACCGCCATTATGAATAGAGACCCAAGTAGCACCTCTGAATGAATCGCCAATGACATTTTGAATGGCCATATCTGCTGTAAACGCTGAACCATCATATATATTAGAAGTTTCACGATACGGAGAATCCGTTCCAGAAACATCGTGGTGATCGCGGCCAAGAACAATTGGCGCCGAAATAATACCTTCTTTAATGGCGGTATTAAATGCAGCTGCAATTTTAGTTCGTCCCTCAGCATCAGCATATAGAATTCTTGCTTGTGACCCAACAACTAATTTATTTAGTTTAGCCTCTTTTATCCAGCGAATATTATCTTTCATCTGCTGACTGATTTCAATGGGAGCAGTTTTGGCAATCTCTTCAAGAACGCTGCAAGCAATCATATCAGATCGGTCTAAATCTTCGGGTAATCCGGAACTGCATACCCAACGGAACGGACCAAAACCATAATCAAAACACATAGGTCCCATAATATCCTGAACATACGATGGATATTTAAAGGTTCCCTTATCGTTCATTACATCAGCTCCGGCACGTGATGCTTCGAGTAAGAAAGCATTGCCATAATCCCAAAAATACATGCCTTTGTCCACCATTTTATTCACAGCAGTTGCATGGCGACGTAACGTCTCACGAACTAATTCTTGAAACTTCTCGGGTTGATTTGCAATCATCTCGTTAGACTCTTCCATGGTATAACCCACTGGATAATAACCACCAGCCCACGGATTGTGCAATGATGTTTGATCAGATCCTAATTCTACTTTTATATCATGAGCAACAAAATATTCCCATAAGTCAACAATATTCCCTTGGTAAGCCAAAGAAACGGCCTCTTTCTTTTGGCGAGCCACCACCACTCTAGCTGCTAATTTATCTAAATCGGCGTACACTTCGTCTACCCATCCTTGAGAGTGGCGAATGTTGGTTGCTTTTGGATTAATTTCGGCAACAATGGTAATCGCACCCGCAATTACACCCGCTTTAGGCTGAGCGCCAGACATTCCGCCCAGTCCAGAAGTGATAAATATTTTCCCCTCCATGGTCTCGTAACCATTTAATCTACCCGCATTCATCACCGTAATAGTGGTTCCGTGGACAATTCCTTGCGGACCAATATACATAAATGAACCTGCAGTCATTTGACCGTATTGCGAGACCCCAAGGGCATTAAAACGTTCTAAATCATCCGGTTTGGAATAATTTGGAATAACCATTCCATTGGTAACCACCACTCGTGGAGCATCTTTGTGAGATGGGAACAATCCCATTGGGTGACCAGAATACATCACCAACGTCTGTTCATCAGTCATTTCTGCCAAATACTTCATGGCCAAACGATATTGCGCCCAGTTTTGAAAAACGGCACCATTTCCACCGTAAGTAATTAACTCCAATGGATGTTGCGCGATGGCATGATCCAAATTATTCTGCATCATAAGCATAATTGCAGCAGCTTGTTTGCTCTTTGCAGGATACTCGTGGATAGGACGAGCGTAGATTTTATGTTTAGGCATAAAACGATACATATAAATTCGTCCGTATTTCTTAAGTTCCTCAGCAAACTCAGGCGCTAAAACAGCATGATGACTTGGGTCAAAATATCTCAACGCATTTCTAAGAGCAAGTTGTTTCTCCTCCTTCGTTAATATATCTTTACGGATTGGGGCATGGTTTACGGTGACATCAAATAGAGATGCAGTAGGCAAATTTGCTGGAATTCCTTCTAACACTTCTAGTTGAAAAGAGTTGTACTTATTCATGTTCTTTTTTTTGACAAAATTAAACTAATTTTTCAAAATTCCACTCCTCTCACCTCTAAATTGTCCAAAAAAACAGATAACACTTCTTATTACACCCAAAAAAAGGGTCTACTTTCATTTGTGTTGATAAACAAGTACAAATAATACTTGATAAGTTAGCAAACATATTTTTACGGATGTTTTCACAAAAAGAATATCACTTTTGACCGATAAAACACAATTACAAAGAATGAGATTTCTCACTACACTCTGTTTCGCTACCAATGACAGAATTACACAAATACCTCATAGACAGATGATTATGGATTTTGGCAAAATCTAGGCATCAAACTTTGAATTCGTCTTTTCTTCAAGGTTTAACCACCCTTAATCTTTGATTTAGAAAAGAAAAAACCTTCTGAGTAAATTGGTTTTTTGTATTAGTAGAATCATCCTCGCTTAAGGTGACTTCGAGTGCCTCAGCCACCTTCTTGGGTTTTTATCAAGATAATGTATTAATTAAAAAAGAAAAACATGCGTAAGCCATCATTGCGTAGCTCCAAAACCTCTAAAAAATCCAAGTCCTCTGCGGGATGCCTTGAAGGAGCGAGCGAGCCCTTAAAAACAATAGTTTTCAAATACAATTAGCAATTCAGCAAGGGCGTTTACGTCCTAATTTTAAGTCTAGGAGAAAACGATAATCTTATAGAGAACAACAAAGACTTCAAATTAGCCTACCTTGCTAAAGAATTGCTTATTGCATTTGAAATTTCCAGAAAACATGCATTCGCTCCTTCTTGATTTTTTGAATACTTTTGCATCAAGGCAAAAGTATTAATCAAAAAGAAAATTTTTCGTAGTAATGTTGTTTTCTGTATTAAAAAAATTGGAAAAACTGTTTATTCTCACTCTCAAAAGATCAGTGAATTTCCAACTATCATCAACCCTTCATTTCCAAAAAAAATGTATAAAATTTCAATATGACAATTTTGAAATTTGTGCTTCTTTTTCCACTGAAATATTAGTAGAACTCTAAAAATAATTAAAAATCACACCCAAAAGATCTCCCATGCATGGTTTATTAAATGAATATCTTTATATTTGCTAAAAACATGGGAAAAGTCTAAATAATCCGATCCGTATTGCAATATTATGCAATGTGCGATTGGTTTTTTGTTTTCTTATTGCAAACCCTCGATTCTTTGAATCGGGGTCAAACACCGAGTTTTCTTCAAAAGACTATTAAGAATATAGCGGTTAAATAAAAATAAACAAGCATTATAAAAAAAATATCGATGAAAAAATTACTTGTAATAATCTTTATTGTTCAAAGTTTTGTTGGATTTTCGCAGGAGAATACAGCTACTTTTTCTAAGGAAAAATTTAACAGCAATTGGAAATTTGAACGCTTTGGTCAGCATCCCGTAACTCCTGGAGTTGTGATTGCAGAGCCCAAAGCACTAGAAGTTGAGACGTACAACGATCTTGCTTGGCGAAACTTAAATTTGCCACACGATTGGGGCATTGAAGGACCGTTTCGTGATGATTTAGTAAATGAAACAGGCTTACTCCCATGGAGAGGAATTGGATGGTATCGGAAACATTTTGAGATTTCGGAAAGTGATCGTGGAAAACAGATATTTATCGATTTTGACGGAGCCATGGCAAACGCCAAAGTGTGGCTTAATGGAGAATTTGTTGGAGAATGGCCTTATGGATATACTTCGTTCAGATTTAACCTTACGCCATATATTAAATATGGAAAAAAGAATGTGATTGCCGTCAGACTCGATACCGAAAAGTACGATTCGCGCTGGTATCCAGGCGGTGGGATTTATCGGAATGTATGGTTGACGAAAACAAATGCAGTTCATATTTCACATTGGGGAATTTATTTAACCACTCCAAAAATCACCAAGGAGGTGTCACAAGTAAATGTACAAGTAGATCTTAAAAATGATCGCAATCATGCTTCGAATGTGACGGTGGAATCAACCATTTTTAATTCTGACAACCAAGAAGTTGCAAAATCAAAGAGACTTGCCACCAATCTGTCCGCTCAATCCGAAAAAACCATTGCACTCGAAATTAATGTTGAAAAACCAATGCTATGGAGCATCGAAACTCCAACTTTATACAAAGCTCATACTTGCGTGTATGAAGGAGACGTAATCGTACACGAAGAGACCACAACTTTTGGATTCAGAACACTTGAGTTCACCGCCGATAAAGGGTTTTTATTAAATGGCAAAAAAGTCGAAATTAAAGGCGTTTGCAACCACCACGATTTAGGACCATTGGGTGGAAAATTTAACACCAGGGCAGCCGAACGTCAACTAGAAATTTTAAAAGAGATGGGCTGCAATTCCATCCGAACAAGTCACAATCCCCCTGCTCCCGAATTGTTGGATTTATGTGATAAAATGGGATTTCTGGTTCAAGTAGAAGCATTTGACACTTGGCAAGAGGGGAAAAAAGAGAAAGATTACCATCTCCATTTTGATGCGTGGCACGTTGAAGATTTGAAAGCAATGGTGAACAGAGACAAAAACCATCCGTCCGTATTTATGTGGAGCATTGGCAATGAAATCCCCGATCAGGGCAAACCTGTATTGGCTCAACGATTAGCTGATATTATTCGCATGATTGATCATACTCGTCCTGTAACGGCAGGATGTAATTGGCCAGTTTCGGCATACAACGGATTTTTGCAAGCCTTGGATGTATATGGATACAACTATAATAGTGCAGCGTATGATAAATTCTTTGGCGATACTACTTTGTCAAAAGTGTCTTTTGTAGCCAACGAAACCACTTCTTGTTTAAGCACAAGAGGCGAATATTTCTTTCCCGTAGCACAGGGACCATGCGACGATCACTTGCCAGGCAACGGAGTATTTCACATGTCGTCGTACGATGTTCAGTATCCAGGATGGGGCTCAAATCCAGATATGCAATTTAAATTATATGAAGAATATCCTCGCGTAATGGGAGAATATGTGTGGACCGGATTTGACTATTTGGGCGAACCCACACCTTACTTTAGAGACATTACAGACTTGTTAAACTATACCGATTCAGGAGAAATTAAAGCGCTACGAAGCCGTTTGGATAAGATGGGCGGCGACGAACTTCCATCACGTAGTAGCTATTTTGGAATCATGGATTTATGTGGATTTAAAAAAGACCGTTTTTATATTTATCAAGCACAATGGAGACCCGATTTTCCAATGGCTCACATTCTCCCTCATTGGAACTGGCCAGAACGAGTTGGCAAAAATGTTCCCGTTCATGTTTACACTTCCGGCGACGAAGCAGAGTTGTTTTTGAATGGAAAATCGTTGGGTAGAAAGAAAAAGGCACAGTATGAATATCGTCTTCGTTGGGATGATGTGGTTTATCAACCCGGTGAATTGAAAGTAAAAGTCTGGAAAAATGGCAAAGTTTGGGCAGAAGACATTATGAAAACAGCCGCTCAACCCGCTAAAATAAACTTAGAGATAGACCAGAAACAGATAAAAGCAGATGGTGAAGATTTGGCATATGTAACGGTAAATATTTTGGATGGCAAAAATCTATTTGCGCCAAAAGCTAACAATATGATCAACTTTGAAATTGAAGGACCTGGCGAAATTATTGCCGTTTGCAATGGCGATCCAACCAGTCACGAACCATTTATTGCAACCACTCAAAGCGCTTTCAACGGAAAATGTCTCGCTATTATCAGAAGTACAAAAGAGGCAGGAACCATCAAAGTAAAAGCAAGTTCTAAAGGGTTGAAAAATGCAAATGTGGTGATTAAAGTGGTGAAATAAGGTTGGTTTTTTATTAGTAAACAATGTTTTTCCAAAGTCATCTTGTGTTAGCCCGCCGTAGAGTAGAGCAGAAAGACACAATGCGCCTTTCTACCCCCTCGTCAATCCGTACGTGCGGTTTTCCCGCATACGGCTTTCCTGTAAATTTCGTCAGAAGCATTCACACTCGAGCTTTGGAAAAGCTATAAACTGGGTC
>JBBRGJ010000064.1:0-16262 GCA_038240835.1 Bacteroidales bacterium
AAAAATTTCAATTTATTTTTGAAATTAAGTTGGATTGCATTTGCAAACACCAAACTATTATTCAAGTACATATTTTGAAACAGCGAGAATATGATATAAGCCTCTGCCGAATTGGGTTTGAAACCATCATATTTTACCGAGTGATTTTTTTCCATTAAGATAGAAGCGTTTTCTTTTTTGGCAACTTCTAAGTTTGCTGCTGATTTGTGCAATCCCATCACCCAAGTTTCTACGCCAAAAGGTTCGGACTTTTTGGACGAGTTGCAATGGATAGAGATAAACAAATCTGCTTTGTTATCGTTGGCAATGCCGGCTCTGCGGTGCAATTCCACAAACACATCGGTTTTGCGAGTGTACACAACTTTAACCTCTGGGTGATTTTTTTCAATTAACGCTCCCAATTTAAGCGCAATACTAAGGGTAACATCTTTTTCTTTGGTCTTATTGGGACTAACAGCCCCAGGATCATGACCTCCATGACCGGCGTCGATGACAACACATTTAATCATCTTTCCATTACTTGGCGTCGAAGCCAATAAAAAGAGAGGTGTAAAGGTTAAAATTACAAAAAATATTTGCCGGTAATTCACGTTGATATCTGATTTTTGATTAGTTTTGATGTCTCAAATAGACTTTCATCTAACAAAATTAATAAAATTTATAGATTAAAACGTATTAAATTGCATCAAGGATATAAATGTTACTTCTTTTTTTCTGTCGTTGTGGTTTGGTTTGTACTGTTGTGTCCCTCATTAACAGCGCAAGACACGACTTCAACACGTCCTAAATTTTTAAAAATAATAGAAAAAAATATAAACAAAAATGACTCCACAAATTCAACAATTGATAATTCTGCATCTCTTCCACTGATTGAGCTACCCGATTCGAGCAAAATAAACACTCCTGCCGACACTACTATTCCCAAATACAAAACCATTGAAATTTCAAGAAGTGCAATTTCGAGTGTTGTCAATTATCAAGCACAAGATTCCATTCGATTCAACTTAAAAATAAAGAAAGCCTATCTATATAATAAATCGGATATTGTATACGACGATGTCACATTGGGTTCCAACTACGTGGAAATAGATTTGGCCAAAAGCCAGATACTTGCCACAGGCTGGCCGGATAGCGCAGGTGTAATGCATGGAATGCCAATTTTCAAACAAGGGCCCCAATCGTTTAGAACCGAAAAAATAGAGTACAATTTTATTTCAAAAAAGGGGCTGATTTCGTCGGTGATTACGCAAGAGGGCGAAGGATTTATGCATGGCGAAAAAATCAAGAAGAATTCAGATAGCACTACTTTTGTCTATCGTGGGAAATATACCACCTGCGATCACGACGATCCCCATTATGAATTATCGTTTACCAAAGCCAAAGTGGTCACAAATAATGTAATTGTTACTGGACCAGCATTTTTAAAAATTCAAGGCATTCCCACTCCTATTGCTTTGCCTTTTGGATTTTTTCCAAATAAAAAAGGTCGTAAAAATGGATTGATTATTCCAAGTTATGGAGATTCTCAGAACAGAGGTTTCTATTTTGAAAATGGTGGTTTTTACTGGGGAATAAACGACAACATCGACATGGCTTTTATTGGCGATATCTATACCCGAGGCAGTTGGGCGTTGAAATTACGTTCTAATTACAAAGTAAGATATAAATATTATGGCAATTTCAACATTGCACATGCTACCAATATTTTGGGCGAAAAGAACACCCCTTCTTATCAAAAATACAAAGATTTTATGCTGAAATGGGTTCATGTGCAAGATCCTAAAGCGCATCCTGTTCGTCGTTTCTCAGCCGATGTGAACATTATGAGTAGTAAGTTTAAAACATTCAATCCAACCAATGCAAACGACTATTTATCAAATACGTTCCAATCGGCAATTACCTATTCTACAAGTTTTAAAAGCAAATATTTTTTCAGTGCAAACATACGACATTCGCAAAACACCATTACCCGCCAAATGAATGTAATGTTGCCAGAGCTTGCTTTTTCGGTGAACCGTTTTTATCCGTTTCGTCGTGCTAAATTAGTAGGCACTCCACGATGGTACGAAAACATAAGCATGTCGTATCAAACCAACATGCAAAACAACATCATTGCATACGACAGCACAATTTTAGAAGGAAATCCATTTGACAAAATGCAAAATGGAATCAAACACACCATTCCAATTTCGAACTCGTTAAAACTATTTAAATACTTTACTTGGACGAACACCTTTAATTACAACGAGCGCTGGTATATCAAAACTATTGAAAAGAATTGGGACAACACTTTAACCATTGATTCAGTCGTTGGAAATGTAAAAACTGACACTATTTCAGGATTCAGAGCTGGCCGAGATTTCAACTACAGCTCGTCCATCAACACACGAATATATGGCATGTATAAATTTGGGAATAACTACATCCAAGCTTTACGTCACGTGGTGAGTCCATCGATAAATTTCTCTTACCGACCCGATTTTGCAAAAAGCACTTGGGGGTATTACCAATATTATTATGACAAGGGCGTATTAAAAAGGTATTCAATCTTTGACGGAAGCATTTATGGAGGTCCACCAGCCAACAAACAAGGGCAGGTCAATTTTAGCATATCCAACAACCTCGAAATGAAAATAAGAGGATCATCCGACAGTGTTAGTTCTAAAAAAATTGTTCTAATTGAGAACCTTACATTTTCTACCGCAGTAGATTTTACCCGCGACTCCATGCAGTGGGTTCCTCTTTCTATCAATGGCAGAACGACACTTTTCAAAAACCTTTACATCACTTACAACAGCATTTGGGATCCATATTACAAAGACAGTAGTGGCGTAAGAAGTTCTAGAACCGAATGGAAAATGAACAAACGCTTGTTGCGATTAATGCAAAATGATTGGAATTTCAGCATCAACTGGTCGCTAAATCCAGATGCGCTAAAATCAAAGGCCAATCCAATACCTACAGATCCAAACAAACCAAATGCGCCAAATTTCTCAATTCCTTGGAATGTAAACCTCAGCTATAACTTATATTATCTTAAAAGAGAGCAAGATTTAATTCCCGATAAATACACCAATTCTACCATTCAAACATTGGCGATATCTGGCGAAATAAACCTTTCTAAAAAATGGAAAATCAGCGCTTCGTCGGGCTATGATTTCAAAAACAAAGAGCTCTCATACACATCCATTGATATTTATCGTGATTTACACTGTTGGGAAATGCGTTTCAATTGGATTCCAATAGGGATACGAACCAGTTGGAACTTCACAATTAACGTGAAAGCATCGGTATTACAAGACCTGAAATACGTAAAGAAGAAAGATTTTAGAGACGCATTATAAATTTTTATCACTTACAGTCAGCCACTTACTTAAAAAGTTGATTTTTATTGAACTAAAAATTTGGAGAATAGAAAAAAAGTTGTAATTTTGCACCGTTGTAACCCTTTACAACAATAAAAATAAAGGGCGTTTAGCTCAGTTGGTTTAGAGCACCTGCCTTACAAGCAGGGGGTCACTGGTTCGAGCCCAGTAATGCCCACAAAGAAAGCTTCGCATTTTGCGAGGCTTTTTTTATTCAAAATTTCAAAATTATACAGAAGTCACTGGTCCCGAAAATTTGAACCAAAGGCGGTTCGAAATTCCCGAGGATCCTCGTCATTGCAGAAAAACGCATGAAACATTATAGTAAAAACATGTTCAGAAAACATGCGTTTGGCAATGTCGGGATTCGAGCCCAGTAATGCCCACAGATTATCAGAGAGTTACAGTTGAAAAATTGTAACTCTCTTTTTTTTTGCATGTAAAATTTGCATGTAGCTGTTTTTTAATTGAGTATTTCGTATAAATGAAATCACATACATAGATATTCTTTCGACTAGTGTGTTCAGCATCAATAAACCAATTTATTAAAAGCTTAATCTATTCGACTTTCAGAAACCTAAAATCAATATAACAACGACTTAAAGGATGCGATTTTTCTTTGAGCATTAATTCTTCAAAATTAAATTCAGTGTCATCAAAAAGTTCAAGCTGAACTTCCTTATTCATTTGTTCGCTGAGTACTTTAAAAATAAAATAAGATTTTGCATCATTAAATTCGCTAATAAAAAAACTTGAATGAAAAAGATCTCCTGAGGTTTTAAGTTTGTTAAAGAATTTTGTATGATAATTCTTTTCGTCTATTTTAATTTGGTTCTCCAGCCAATCTATTTTGTCTTCTCTATTTCCTATTGACAACAAAAATAATATTACATTTTCCTCATATCCTCCGTGAGATCGTTGTACATTATATTCAGTCGCTTGCTTTAAATATTCATTATCAAATGAAATTAGCGGACAGATTAGACCAGCACTTCTTATAATATAAAATCTTCCTAAACTAAACTCACATCCAATATGCCGAATCAAACGGTTTGCATAATAAATATCTGATGTTAGGATAAATGCAGCTGCTTCGATTGCGGAAACCATATGCCAACCATGTACTTCATAATAATTACTTGAGTATGTTTCATACAAAAAACGAGTTATTTCGAATACATTATCCCTCGAAATGTGATCTTTAAAATAGTAGCATGTCCAAGCAATTGACATACCTCTGATATCTTGTAATTCGGGAACAGGTCTTACTGAATACTGTGATTGAAAAAGCTTCAACTCTGAACTCACAAATCCATTTATTATTTGCTTTGAAATTACCATTGCGCTGAATATTTATTGTTTTTTATTCTTTACTCATTTTTTGATGCTATTGCATCTTCTTTAACCGAAGCACCTATATCAATCATTCAATCATAGGATTACTATTGTGTTAAGTTCATTTATTATACAATTTCTGGGGAGTTGGACTGTGCATTTTTAAGCAAAAAAAATTTACAATAGATATATCCCACGCCATCAGCTCATTAAATGATGTTTTTTAAGTATTAGCAAGCAAAAATATTGATACTTTTTGGCAACAATAAGAAAATATCATGTTTTAGCAATTTAATCAACTGATTGTTAATATTTTAGTTCAAATTCATTTATTCTCCTCTCAAAAATATAATTAATACAACTACACAAAAAACGCCTATATCAATACACTGAAATTCAAGCAATTAGCTCAGCTGAAAACCATTTAATTATCAATTTTGCTCCTTCTATACTATAAATGTTCAAAATAATCATATAAATCTCTGCAAATCAACACAATATAGCAATGATTCTTCGTTATTTTCTCCCCAAGGAACTTCTTTGAATGAGAAATAGCTTCTTTTCGGTTGTATTCTGTAGATTGTTTTTTCAAAATGAATCATCATCTTCCCCATCATCATTACAATATTCGTTTATTGCTTTTTGTGCTTCGGAGTAGCCTAACCTTAAAGCTGTGAAAAAATCTTCACAAAAATCAGTGCCTTCTGACTCAGCCATACAGTATCCTCTATTACAATACGCATGTCCCCAATTGGGTTTTAGCTCAATTGCTTTGGTATAGTAAAAAATAGCATCTTTGTAGTTGTTTGACTGCGAATTTACAAAGGCGATGCCAAATAATATATTAGCATTATCTGGATCTAATTTGTTAGCGATTGCATAATCCAATAGTGCTGGCTGAAATTGATTTAATTGGGTGTAAGAATCTCCTCTACTTGCAAAATAATCTGCATTGAGAGAGTCAAGGGTAATGGCCTTATTAAGATAAAGTATAGCTTCTTCATTTTCGTTCATCACTGATTTTACAATTCCAATATTAAAATATGCTAAGTGTTCATTTTTATCAATCTTAATTGCTGTTTTAAAGTCTTTTAATGCTTTTGAGTATTTCGCCAAATCAGCCCATACTGCTCCACGATTCAAATATGCATATGTCTTTTTCTTGTCTAATTTTATTGAAGTTGTGTAATCTGCAATAGCTCCAAGTGTGTCCCCATTTTCATATTTTGCATCACCTCGATAATTATACAATTCGGATTTTTTTGGCAACAATTTGATAGCTGAATTAAAGTAGGTAATGGCATTTTTACAATCTTCCTTGTCAAGATATATTTGGCCTCGCTCGCAAATTGAATTCACCGAAAGCGAATCAGCACTTATTATTTTAGACAAGTCCTCAATTACGCCTAAAGTATCGTTTAATACTAATCTAACGTCAACTCTATTATAAAAGGCATCAATTATAGAAGAATCAATTTTAATACAATAATTATAATCTTGTAGTGCTTTTTCATGATTTCCCAACTGGAAATAACAATATCCTCTGCCATTGTACAAATAAGCATTCGTTGAATCTTTTTCGATACAAATGGAAAAATCTTTTATTGCCTCTTGGTTGTCACCAATATTCATTCTTGCGAATGCACTCTTTTTAAAATAATCTAAAATGGTTGAGTCAATTTTAATAGCTCTTTCAAAATCTATTAAAGCATCTGCATATTCTTCTTGATCATATTTTATCAATCCTCTTTGATAATAGAAGTCAGAATTGCTTTTGTCTAAATCTATCGCAGAGCTGAAGTCGATAATTGCTTGCTTGGGATTGTTTAATTCTTTATAAGCAAATCCACGACAGTAATAATTACAAGTAGCACTTTTGTTAAACTCAATCGACTTGCTAAAATCTGAGATTGCTCCATTAAAGTCTTCAGCTAAAACCTTTAAAAATCCCCGACTATAATATGCCTTTGAATACTTTGGATTTATTTCAATTGCTCTATTAAAATCTGAAATAGCTTTTTGGGAATCATTTAGATAATAATTTGAAGCTCCCCGATAATAATAAGCTTCTGCATCATCTGGACTCAACTCAATTGATTTCGTAAAATCGAGAATAGCTCCCATGAAATCTTCAAGGTGATACTTTGCATTTCCTCGATTATAATACAAAATATCATCATTCGGTTTAAGCTCGATTGCTTTCGTAAAATCAAGAACAGCACCGCTATAATCTTGGATTTGATACTTTGAAAGTTCACTTTGATTATGCTCTTCGGCTGTTTGCCCAAAACTTAATTGAGCAACAAGAAGAGAGATAAATAATGCTATTATGTTTTTCATATTTGTTGAATTTTATGTTCATTAATTACCACCATGCTGGGTACAATATCCACTTGCATTGGTTGTCATTCTCTTGCATTGATTGCCTGCTTTTGTTGTGCCAGAACACTGCACAGATTGACTATAACTAATGCTTGCAATAAGCATTATCAGAATGAACAATATTTGCTTTTCATATTATCTATTTTAAAAGTGTTTGTGTTATATCCAATTACTATTCGTCTAAATTTTTCATTAATTTATTCATACTAACGTTAGTTTCTGCTACCATGCTTTCGCAGAACTGAATGTTGTGTTCGGCAATGATATCAAACCTCGACTCCAAGTTGGATCTTTGGGAAGATGCTCGGTATTTTAAACCCAACAAATCTGCGTCTGTGAAATCGCTTAACCCCACTCCCAAATATACGAAGTTCCATTTTAATAAATTTTCATGAGTAGAAATCAATGTTTTTATGGCCTGGGAAGTATACTCTTTGGAAGCATTTTCTTGTCCATCGGTAATAATTACGGCCATGATGTTGTTTGGTCTTTCGTTTTCGGGCAGAGCAGAAATTTCAAAATCAGTTTCTTTGACTGCTTGTCCTATTGCATCGTAAAGAGCCGTAAAACCATAAGGTGTATAATCTTCATTAGTGAGTAGATTGATTTGATTCAGGGGCTTGTTTGCTATCACTAGCGAGGTTTCATTGTTGAATTTATACAGCGAAACGACAACTTTGCCTGTATTCTCCTTTCGTTGTCGTTCGATATACCCATTAAATCCTCCAACAACATCAGATTGACTGCTTTGCATTGAACCACTTTCATCAATAATAAAAACTGTTTTTAAAAAATTCTTTTTCATAATCTTGTTTTTCATTTTTGTTATGCCACAAAAATAATCATGAAATATAAGGATACTCTATTTCTGCAACCCTTGCAGAAGTTAAGTTATTGAT
This sequence comes from Bacteroidales bacterium, assembly GCA_038240835.1. Lineage (GTDB taxonomy): Bacteria > Bacteroidota > Bacteroidia > Bacteroidales > WCHB1-69 > JBAXTE01. Next base: position 7,982 of record JBBRGJ010000064.1, read on the forward strand.
ATATCACTAATTGGCGGTCTATTTTTATTTTCTTGGGATCACCCCTGTATCCAGTGATGTAATAATTTTGGGCAATTTTATCACTCACCACTTTTAAAAAGGCTGCTCGTATGCGGGAGCAATTTTCGTTAACAGAATTACCCAAAGGGCTTGTTAGGGCTTTAATGCTCAATTTTGACTGCTCAATATCGTCATAAGTAGTTATATTTCGATAGATAGAGAGTAATTCATCTTCATAATCAGTCAAGTGTTTAAAGGGGATTCCTTCGGGATACTTCAAAAAGAGGAAGAAGAGAGATTTGGGCAACGGAGACATCACCACCTCCTTCATGTTGTAATCGCTCAAAAAAATTCGATAATCGTAAGTGATAAAAATTCGACTTAACTTCTGTTCAATTTCTTTAATTTTGTTTAGGATGTTTGCAATGATTAACAACGAACCCTTTTCTTTTAGTTTTTGGATATTATTTAGAATCTCAGCTTCCAAAATAGAATCATCATAATACAACGAAATATCGTCTACCTCTTTACAAACAGGACTACCAAGATTAAAAAGAGGATAAGTATGATCGTAGTATTTCTCTATAATATTCGTATTGGTAAATTCTATAAAACTGATAAATTGACAAAAAATATCGTCTTTAGCTTTAATTGGCTGAAAATCAACTATTTCATCAGAATATCCAGAGTCTATTGCAATTAAAGCACTTCCACTAAAAGTTAGATCGTATTTTTCTAAAATAATTCTATACACATCATCTGTTCTCAGATCCTGCAAATTCAAGTTAAGATATGGATAATTATAATCGACTACTTGCTGATATTCTTCATTTATCAGAAGCAATGGCAAGTATATGAAATTGAGATCATGTTTCCTGAAAACCTCAGCTATATCAATAAAATTAGATTGAATAAAATCATTAATTTCTTTACTGAATAAGCTCTCAACGTAAATAACTGTTGTGGAACTGTCATATTCTGTCAAGTTGATTAATGAAGAGCTGGTTTCCGTCATGGTTTTTAAATTAATTATTTTTTAGCAATTAATGGGTCAAAGTTATCATTAATGATTAGGAATCCAAAATCTTTTTTGTTAAGAGGGGAGTTTTTGCCCAAATCCTCCTTCCAGTTATTTTTTCAAAACTTATCAATCACTCCCCCACTTTTCTCAAAATGAATCGGAATGGTTTTTGATAGATGTATGACTTTTGTATAAATCCTTAAAGATTAATAATATGAAACGATTTTTACTTTTATCAGCCACCTTACTTTTGCTTTCGTTTACTTTTATTGCAGACACACCTCTTACAAAAGATTGTAAGTGTAAAGATTTTAAGATGTATGGCAAAGTAAAGTTTGTAAACAACTTTCCAGATGTGAAAGTACAGTTTGTAGAGAACTTTCCCGACTTAAAGGTAAAGTATGTAGAACATTTTCCTGACGAGTGTGGAGAGTGGCAGATTGTGGAGAATTTTCCCGATGTAAAAATTCAAATTGTTGAAAATTTCCCGGATTTAAAAGTAAAAATTGTAAATAATTTTCCAGGCATTCCATAAAATGTATCTTTATAAACCAAGAAAAAGAGGAACCGGCAACAAAGCCAATTCCTCTTTTCTTATAAAATCTAAAGGTGTTCTAAAAACTTAATTTTTCGAGGCGAGCAAGATTTTTCAATCCGATAATACTGCTGTATGTGAGGATTTAAAAATCGAAGTTCAACGCTGAAAAAAAAGTTTTTTGGGCACCTTTATTAGGCGCCTAGGGTTGCTACCATAACCGCCTTAATAGTATGCATGCGATTTTCGGCTTGGTCAAATACCAATGAATTAGCTCCTTCGAAAACATCTTCAGTTACTTCGATTCCGTTTTTCATGCCAAATTGTTCAGCCACATCTTTTCCAACTTTTGTATCCACATTGTGGTAAGCTGGCAAGCAGTGCATAAATTTCACATCTGGGTGACCGCTTTTTTTCATAATTTCAGCATTCACTTGGTATGGAGTCAACACTTTGATACGTTCAGCCCAAACTTCTTTAGCTTCGCCCATAGACACCCAAACGTCAGTATGAACAAATTCAGCACCTTTTACAGCTTCTTCAGCGCTTTCGGTGATGGTGATTCTTGCACCCGATTTTTCAGCAATTGCATTACACTCTTCAATCAAGCTAGCCTCAGGCCATAAATCTTTTGGAGCGCCAATACGAACATCCATTCCAAGAATAGCACCTACCACCAATAAAGAGCGACCCATGTTGAAACGAGCATCTCCTAAATAAGCATAAGATATTTTTTCCATTGGATTGTGAGAATGTTCCATCATCGTTAGCACATCCGCCAACATTTGTGTTGGATGCCATTCGTTCGTTAAACCATTCCAAACAGGAACGCCAGCAAACTGACCTAATTCTTCAACAATCACTTGACCAAAACCACGATATTCGATGCCGTCGAACATTCTTCCCAAAACGCGAGCTGTATCTTTTACTGTTTCTTTGTGACCCATTTGGCTACCAGTTGGCTCAAGATAAGTAACGTGAGCTCCTTGATCGTGAGCAGCTACTTCGAAAGCACAACGAGTACGAGTAGAAGTTTTTTCAAAAATCAACGCAATGTTTTTTCCTTTTAATGTTTGTTGCTCAGTTCCTGCATATTTAGCATTTTTAAGCTGTTTTGATAAGTTTAAAAGAAACACCAATTCTTCTTTTGAAAAATCAAGTTCTTTTAAAAAATTTCTGTTTCTTAGGTTGAATCCCATGACAAATTTCTCCTTATTATTTTATATTATTATTACTTACTTAACGATACGAGTTCCACAACCATCATTTTTCAACTGAGTTGCTTCTGTAATTACAGCATCAGTTCCGCCATTTTCGACAAACATCATACAAGCTTTTACTTTAGGTTGCATGCTACCAGCAGCAAAATGACCTTCGTTCATATAGTTTTCGGCTTCTGCCAATGTTACAATTTCTAATTTCTTTTGATCAGGTTTGTTGAAATTAATAAACACATTAGAAACATCCGTTAAAATAAAGAACTCATCCGCTTTTACTTTTACAGCTAACGTAGCAGAAGCTAAGTCTTTATCAATTACAGCATCTACGCCGCTATAATTACCTTTATCATCGACAATTACAGGAATACCGCCACCACCTACAGTGATTACAATATTTCCTTCGCGAGCTAAGCGTTCCACAATTTGCCAGTTTACAACTTCGATTGGTTTTGGAGATGCAACTACTCTTCTCCAGCCTCTATCACGAGGATCTTTTTGAAAAGCGTAACCAAATTCAGCTTCCATTTTATCCGCTTCTTCTTTAGAATAGAATGGGCCCACAGGTTTTGTTGGATTTTGAAAAGCAGCATCATTTTTATCAACAACAACTGGTGTAATCAAAGAGATAACATTGCGTTGAATTCCATTTTTCTTCAAAAGATTGCGCAATTGTTGTTCAATCAAGTATGCTATAGAACCTTGAGTTTCGGAAACACAAAAATGCATTGGTTGAGCAGGAATCCCATAAATACGAGAACCAGCTTCGTGTTGCAACATCACATTACCCACTTGAGGACCATTTCCATGTCCGATTATAATATCATATCCTTTTTTGATAAGTTCAATCAAATTATCACAAGTAGCTGAAACATTGCTTAATTGTTCGTCGAAAGTACCTTTTTGGTCTCCTCTTAGCAGAGCGTTACCACCAAAGGCAACAACAGCGAGTTTTTTCATATTATCTTTTTTTTTCTATTAATAAATTAAGAGTGCAAAACTAACTAAATTTATTCAAATCACAATGATTTTAGATATGTCTTTGTTTTTTTAAGATATGTTTGGATCTGTGGGGGAAATGTTTTTGAAAAAGGCTTCGCCTGAAGAGTTGAAGAATGGTGACGGGGTAACGGAGTGACGGAGTGACGCGCGAAGCGAGACTCTTGCGAAGCAAAACGAGCTTCGCTCTGTCACTCGTCACTTTGTCACTTCTTTCAAGTTGAGCTTCGCTCTGTCACTCGTCACTCGTCACTCGTTACTTCTTTACTTCTTTACAAAGTCACTTTCTCGAAGAAAAAACCCTCAGTTTACCTTTATATATTAGTAGGTTTGAAATAAAGATTTCGATAAATTAAAAAATACTCTATCTTTGTAGCCAAAAAAAATTGCTGAAAATCAAATTAATCACCGAATGATAAAAAACTTAGTCATAGTAGAGTCACCAGCTAAAGCGAGAACTATTGAGAACTTTCTTGGTAAAGACTATTTAGTAAGATCTAGCATGGGGCACATTAGAGACTTGCCTTCCAAGGATATAGGAATCGACATTGAGAACAACTTTAACCCAAAATATGAAGTGATGGGTGATAAAGTAAAAATAATTAATGAACTTAAAAAATTAGCTAAGGAGGCCGAAACGGTTTGGTTAGCGACTGATGAGGATCGCGAGGGGGAAGCAATTTCTTGGCATTTAAAAGAGACTTTGCAACTGAGCGATGATAAAATTAAACGAATTGCATTTCACGAAATCACAAAAAGCGCCATTGAACATGCTATCAATAACCCTAGAACCATAGATATTGGGTTAGTGGATGCTCAACAAGCGCGTAGAGTCTTAGATCGGATTGTAGGATTTGAATTATCACCTGTATTGTGGCGGAAAGTAAAACCTTCATTATCAGCAGGAAGAGTTCAGTCGGTAGCGGTTCGATTGATTGTTGAAAGGGAGAAAGAGATTCACGAATTTGTTACAAAATCTACCTATAAAGTAGTTGGAGAATTTCAAGTAAACGATTCCGTGGGGAAACAGATATTCAAAGCTGATTTGTCGGAGAAATTTGACACATTAGAGCAAGCTACAAGTTTCTTAGAAGTCTGTAAGACATCCAAATACAGCATTAAATCGATCGATACCACACCTGGTAAAAAATCGCCAGCACCTCCTTTTACCACTTCTACTTTGCAACAAGAAGCGAGTCGCAAGCTTGGATTTTCGGTATCGAGAACCATGACCGTTGCTCAACAGTTGTACGAAAGTGGAAAAATCACATACATGCGTACCGATTCGGTCAATTTATCGGACATGGCAATTGGGGCGGCAAAAAATGAGATTATCTCACAATACGGTCAAGAATATTCCAAAACCAGAAAATTTGCGACCAAGACAAAAGGTGCGCAAGAGGCTCACGAGGCCATACGTCCTTCATACATAAATCAACATTCCATCGATGGAGATGCATCGGCACGTCGCTTGTACGAGCTGATTTGGAAGCGCACCATCGCTTCTCAAATGAGTGATGCCCAATTGGAACGCACCACAATTACGGTAGAAATTTCAAATGCATCACAAACATTCCTCTCAGTAGGAGAAGTAATCAAATTTGATGGATTTTTGAAAGTCTATTTAGAATCCAACGACGATGAAAATGAAGACAGCGACAGCAACTTATTACCTCCAGTAAAAAAAGGCGATTCGCTTACTGCCGTTCAAATAATTGCCCACGAAAAGTACTCATTGCATCCTCCAAGATATACGGAAGCCAGTTTGGTAAAAAAACTTGAAGAGCTAGGAATTGGCCGTCCATCTACGTATGCGCCAATTATTTCGACGATTCAAAAAAGAGATTATGTCATCCGCGAAGATCGCCCTGCAAGTACCAGAGAGGTGAATGTGTTGACTTTAAAAGCAACCAAAATCACCCACGATGTTAAATCAGAAAATTTTGGCCAAGAAAAAGCAAAAATGTTCCCTACCGATATTGGGGTGGTTGTAACCAACTTTTTAGCATCTAATTTTGTCGATATCATGAACTACAACTTCACCGCAAAAGTGGAAAAAGAGTTTGATGAAATTGCAGAAGGCAAAATTAAATGGTCGAACATGATGGCAAGTTTTTACAACAAATTTCATCCTCAAGTTGAAATCACATTAAAAACATCCGAAAAAGTTAGTGGTGAAAGAGAGTTGGGAACAGATCCAAAAACTGGAAAAAAGGTAATTGCCCGATTGGGTCGTTTTGGCGCTATGGTCCAAATAGGCGTTAGCGACGAAGAGGAAAAACCAAAATTTGCTAGTTTAAATAAAACACAATCCATAGAGACTATTTCGCTAGAAGAGGCCTTAAAATTATTTGATTTACCAAAAACAGTGGGTCTTTTTGAAGAGAAAGAAATTGTAGTTGCCATTGGCAGATTTGGTCCATACATCAAACACAACAGCATTTTTGTATCGATTCCAAAAACTTTCGATCCAATGACCATCACCTTAGAAGAGACGATTGAGATCATTAAAGATAAACGAATTCAAAACGAGAAAAACGCACCACGTTCATTGGGGAAACACAATGAAGAAGAGGTGTTAGTCGCCGTAGGCAGATATGGTCCATACATTAAAATTGGAGCAAAAAACTATGCATTGCCACGAAAAACTGATGCTTCTCTGCTTACGTTAGCCGAAGCAGTTAAATTAGCCGAAGAGAACGACACCAAAAACGTATTGGCTCAATTTGAAGAGGATGATTCCATCAAAGTGATGTCAGGCAGATACGGAGCCTACATTGCAATGGGTAAAAACAATTACAAAATACCTGTAGGAAAAACTCCAGAAACACTGACATACGCAGAGTGTAAAGCGATTATAGAGTCATCTCCAGCCACTGGCAAGAGTTCAAAAACTACAACTAAGTCTTCGACAAAATCTGCTGCAAAACCAGCGACTAAGTCTACTACAAAAGCAGCCGCAAAACCTAAAACTGTCACAAAAAAGTCGGCTACTGCTAAAAAAACAACGACCAAAAAGAAATAATCATGGAAATTGAAGTATATCTTGAGCCTCTAAACGAGCGCACATTGGGGTTTAACTTTCAATCGAGAGTTGATAATCAGTTGGGACATATTATTGAAAGTAACAGAGTTGGAACTTTGTTCCCTGATTACAAACAAGCTAATATTGCAATAATTGGAGTTCCCGAAGACCGTAATTGTCTTGGGAATGCCGGTTCTGCTTCTGCTCCTAACGATATACGAACACTTTTCTATAAATTATATTCTGGTTTTTCTAATCCAAAAATTGTCGATTTAGGCAATATCATCCCTGGTGCTACCGTAGATGACACTTATTTTGCACTTACCGAGGTGGTGAATGCGTTGCTCGAATATCATGTTTTGCCCATCGTTCTTGGGGGAAGTCAGGATTTAAGTTGGGCAATTTACAAAGCCTTCGAAAAACGCAAACGGGTAATAAACATTGCCGCCATCGATTCTATGTTTGATTTAGGAAACGAAGATGAACCGTTGACATCAAAATCATATCTAAACAAAATCATACTTCAACAACCTAATTATCTATTCAATTATACCAACATTGGATATCAGACCTATTTTGTAGATCCAGATTCAATTGAGTTGATGAACAAGCTCTATTTCGATATTTTCCGTCTGGGAGAAATTCACAACAGTGTTTTTGAGTCGGAACCAATGTTGCGCAGTGCTGATTTTCTGACCATTGATTTATCTGCGGTTCGACTTTCCGATTCGCCTGCTTGCGAACATGGTTCTCCCAATGGATTTAGTGGCGAAGAGCTATGTCAGATGACCCGTTTTGCAGGCATGAGTGATAAATTAGCAGTGGTGGGATTTTTTGAACACAACCCAATTTTAGACAACAATCATCAATCGGCGCTCTTAGTTGCACAAGCAATGTGGTATTTGATCGATGGATATTTTGGTCGCAAAAAGGAGCTTTTGAGCGCCAACAAAGAACAGTTTATCAAATACTTTGTCTCCATTCAAAATGGCACGTATGATATTGTTTTTTACAAAAGCAAAAAGAGCGATCGTTGGTGGATGGAAGTCCCTTATCCGATAGAGAAAAAAGAACGATATGAACGTCATTATTTAGTCCCTTGCTCGTATAAAGATTACGAGATTGCTTGTCAGGAAGATATTCCAGATCGCTGGTGGCAGGCGCTTAAGAAGATGGTTTAGTTTTTTCAGAAAACCATTTTACTTCGAAGATTTTCTCTTTAAATACCTTAAATCCACAATCAAAAAATCATTATAACAAGATTTTGCTAAAAAAATAAAAACCACTTTACTCCGAATATTTTATTTTTTTTGTTGCCTTTCTTTTTGTCTTGAAACAAAAAGAAACAAAAAATTCAAGACTTCGCCAAAAAAGCTAAAAAAGAGATAATTTTACGGCGCGAGCCAAGTCAAGAGATTCACTGAGGTAATTTAATTCACATGACGGATGTTTCAGACTTGGATCTATTTACCTTACCGCACCCG
>JBBRGJ010000065.1:0-16111 GCA_038240835.1 Bacteroidales bacterium
ATATTACAGTTGTTTTGTCGTCTTTACAATTTATCTTTTGTAATCGTTTGCCATCGGTAGAATAAATTTCAATTAGTTTTACATTTAAAGTTGAAACAACCGTTGTGAAATTGGTGGTTGGGTTTGGATATAGATAAAAATTATCGTGAACTAAATTTTCTGTTACTTCCTGAACTACAGTTCCTTGAACAGATATTCCCATGCTAGGACTCATAAACATTCCACAACCTGATTCTTGAACTTTTACTGCTTTTACCATGTACCAATTACCAAAATGGTAATTTAACAGCGTGTAATTGTTAGATAAAATTGGAGAATTTGTTACTCTTTCAAATATTCCAAATTCGGAGTTGCTTTGGTAAATATGATACCCAATTACTTCAGAGTCAGGGGAAGTGGTCCATTGCAATTGAATAGTGCCATTACTTTCAGTTACGTTAAGATTACTCGGCGGAGCAACCTGAAACAGTCTTACAGTAGGATCGCCATAAAACTCAAAATGAGTTCGGTTCCACCAATCTTCGGTATCATACGTTTGGGGTGCTTTTTCGAGCAACTGATTGGTAGAATTGTGGTTCATAATTTCTTTCATTGCAATTCCAAAAGCTTCTCCAGAGCCAGCTTGGTGAAAAATATTTAATCCAGTAGTGGTCCAAAGTGTAATTAAACATTTAGAATCTGCGGCCAGCAACGATCTTATTCTACTATAAATATAATATTGTGGCACATCTCCATAACCCCAATAACTTTGGTCGCTCGAAAACACGGTTGCATTCATTCCGCTGGTATCCCATTCGGTGGTATAGGGCACATTTACATTTTGCATATAAATTTTAAATGGTCCATTATCTTTAACCCATTGTGGGTGCGGAGCTCCCGTAGTATTTTCGTACACATTTGCCGATTTAGAAATACTGGGCAACGATCGATAAGTCCCATCGTTTGAATTGGTAAAACCGTAATAAAATGCACTCTTTTCGCCCATATTAAAACCAGCAGCAACATTTTTATAATTACTCAACCGATCTAAATAATTCTCAGTCATTTTAATTTCAGAAAGGGAGTAATCGGTAAGATCGGCAAAATCTATTCTTCCAAAAGCCATCTCAATATTTGATGGGAAAAAATCTTGATCCCACTTATAATCACCGGGTAAATTTATTTGCAAATCATCGGACAAGCCTCCGGGATTAAAAGTGGCAGTATCTGTAAAAACTCCATCCATATCGGCATAATAGGCATCGCAACCTCTGGCTCCTTTGTTCTGATCGTGTGCATCGGGAGCTGTAACCAAAGTAGATCCACTTCGAGGCAATGGAACATGACCTAAAATAAAAATACATTTGGGCTTGTCGTTTAAAGGAGCATTGTTATAAATTGCTTTAATTTGATTTTTGATGGTGATTACCGTATCGCCGCTATCCCACGAACCAGCTTTGTTTACAATCAGCTCATTTACAAACCAACCTTCGGCGGTAATCTCTTTTTTTAGCCGAATATATTTAGCGGGTAAACTATCGGTAATATTTTTGGCAACCAACAGAATCATTTGCCCTTGATAGTTTGAATTATCGGCCAATACCGACCCAATGGTATATCCCGTAGCATTGTAAGTAATGCTATTAAATATCCAAGTATTTAACCGTTTAATCTGATATTCCCAACGCTCGCCAATTGCCACGTTAAAATCTGTCCAACTGGCAGTTCCAGCAGGTAAATTTGTCGCTACTTCAGTCCATGCAGTCTCAAACATCGGTCTTCTGAAAATGGAAACGGGGAAAGAGCTATTCGAACCAGCATCTAGGAGCTGAATAGTAACCGATGGAATTACTGTATCCACGACACTTTGCACCAGACAAACGCGTTTGCCAGATGAATTAAAATCGAAGCTGTAATTCTGCGAATAGCCTATGCCTGTAATAAAAAGAGAGATCAACAAGAGTATTTTAAATTTCATAATTGATTTTTTTTAATGATTAAATTGAGCAATTATTAAAAAATCTATTTCCACTAAAAAGTAAGGGAGCAATTTATCCTTTATTAAAAAACAGATTCAGCCATATTAAATAGCAAGTATATCTAAAAACTAGATCTTGTTGTTTGATTTTTTTGGCATCTCCAAAAATATCATCCCAACTATTTTCGATGGACTGGATATTCACCAACTCCTCTTTATCCAAGTGTTTATATTTTAAAAAAATAGTTTTAAGATCCAATTGTTTCTCCATCAACCAAGCATTTTGCGGAATAGAAAATCCTTTTTTGTCTTTTCTATTTCTAATTACTTCTGGAACCACATCTTCGATGGCCTGACGCATAATATATTTGCTCCATCCGTGATGTATTTTGTAATTTGCGGGCAACGAAAACAGATATTCTATCAGCTCCTTATCGTCCGAAAATGGTGTTCGCGATTCGATGGAGAATTGCATGGAGCAGCGGTCTTCCCACCTCAACAAGTTTTTCAGATAAGTTGCAGTGCAATACTCTTTCAGCATTTTGTTGACACCTTTGTTTCTAAATTCGCCCGAAAATTGAATTTGATGGCGATACTCTTTGATTTTTGAAACGTTCAATAGTTTAAATTCAGGTTTTAAGGTGACCGATAATTTTTGTTTGATCATATTTGGCAATAGTTTATCCGCTGCCATCTTTACAAGAGAAAGCAGATAAATAGAGCCACTAGTAGGACTGTTTTTGAAACTTTTAAGCTCTTTTACATAATCAGATAGTTGAAAATTACACAAAAGTTGGTTTAAAAATCCAGTATAAAAAGGAGGATAACCAGCAAATATTTCATCGCCACCTTGTCCATCTAATAAAATAGAAATATTATGTTCGCGAGCCGAGCGCATTACTCTATTTTGGGCATACGTGCTGGTGCTAAACAGCGGAATATCTTGATGATAGATAATATTTTCCAGTTCTTGAAAAAGTGTATCGGCATTTACTACCGTATTTATCCATTCCACATTAGCGTGATCTGCGACAATTTTAGCCCATTTAGACTCATCGTACACCGAATTGTTGCTCGCCGTAAATGCTTTTATTCCATCCGCCAATTGAGGAATTTCCTGTTGTTGATTTAAATGGTTGGAAATAGAGACAATGGTGCTACTATCCAATCCGCCACTAAGGCAGAATCCAACAGGGACATCACTTCGCAATCGCAATTTAATCGCATTTTCGATCAAAGAATATGTTTTGAGTTTTGCTTTATCAAAATCTGCTTGATTAAATGGTGGATTTTCATTTGATATAGGAAGTGTATAATATCTATTTATCACAAAATCATTTGAGGAGATATCGTAAGTAAAGGAGTGAGAAGGCATTAACTCAAAAATACCTTTAAAAAAACTTTCGGGTTCCATCTCTACATTTCCATAAAGAAGATGCGGAAAAACTGCATTTATATTGACTTCTGGCAGGTAGGAAGGCACTTCCAAGATAGATTTATGTTCCGATGCAAACGCAAAATGATATTTGTTCAGCATGTAATAAAGCGGTTTAACCCCAAAGCGGTCGCGAGCTCCAAATAATAAATTCTTTCGCTGATCGTATATCACAAATGCCCACATTCCATTAAAATGCGCCAAACAATCTTCTCCCCAGCACAAATAAGCGTTGAGTAATACTTCAATATCTGAATTGCTATAAAACTGGTATCCAAGAGTTTGTAATTCTTCGCGAAGTTCTAGATAGTTATAAATTTCGCCATTACAAGTAATCCAAACTTCATCGTTGATACCTGCACACATTGGCTGATGTCCGCCATCACTTAAATCAATAATTGACAAACGGCGGTGACCAAAACCCAATTTAAAAGGAGTATTTACAAGTTGATCAGCATCCGTTTTAGGAGCGTAATTGCGAGTAGATTCTCTTGAAACCAAAGGAGTATCATGGCCGAAAGCAACTTCTTTTTTCTGATCAGAAAAAAACACATATCCCTCATCATCCGGACCGCGATGTTTGATACGATCATTCATTCGATGAACTATAGGCGCAATAACTTCACTCGAATCTATGACCAATAAACCGCTAATTCCACACATGATTGTAATATTTAATGCAAAAATAGGGAAATAAGTTGAAAGTTAGTAAAGGAGAAAGGGAAAAGGGTGAAAGGTGCAGGGTAAAGACTTTATGAACTTTACAAACTTTATGAACTTTAAGGACTTTACAGATCCCGAAAAATAAATCCGCCAACTGGCGGATTGTCATTTTTCGAGGATGCTCGAATTATCAAAAAATCAAAGATTTTTATAATTCGGCACTTTAAGGACTTTACAGACTTTAAGGACTTTTTTTTCTCTAATGTTTGCACAATTAAAAAAAAGAGAGTACTTTTGCAAACGAAAATACACGGTGGCCGTAGTTCAGTTGGTTAGAGCGTCAGTTTGTGGTTCTGAATGTCGTGGGTTCGAGTCCCATCGGCCACCCAAAAAAAGAGAGTCTTGATAAAAGATTCTCTTTTTTTTTTAGGGTGCAAGTCTTACTTTTTCCCACTTCTCTCCTACCCAGTGGTAACATATTCTATCGTGTAAACGGTTGGAGCGACCTTGCCAAAACTCAAACGACTTCGGCACCAAACGAAAACCACCCCACTCTTTGGGACGTTGGATTAAATCTTTTTGGCTAATTTCTTCCAACCGCTCTTCCAAAAATGCTCTATTAGGAATAATCTGACTTTGTGGTGAAACCATGGCGCCAACCTGACTCATTTGTGGACGACTGTAAAAATATTCGTCACTGTCGCTCTCCGAAACTTTTTGAACAATTCCTTCCAATCTAACCTGGCGTTGCAACTGAGGCCAGTAAAACAACAACGAAGCTTTTGGATTTTCGGTGAGTTGCTGCCCTTTTTTACTTTGGTAATTGGTAAAAAACAAAAAACCATCACCGCCATAACTTTTCAACAATACCACCCTTGAACTAACATCACCCTGAAGCGACGACGTAGAGAGCATCATGGCGTTTACCTCCTCGGACATCTCATTTTCAGCCTGCTGATACCACAAATCAAATTGAGAAAATGGATCTTTGGCGGTATTAGATTCCAACAGTTCACCCTTTGAATAATCCATCCGCTTATCCGCTAAATTTCGACTCAACTTATTCATCTTTTTATTAGTAGACGTTTTTCATTGATAAATGTTCATTTATTGAGGATATAGTATTGGGTTTTTTAAATTGAAAACTATTTTACTTCGTAGATTTTTCTTTTTGATTATTACTTTTGGCTTGACCCAAAAGTAATCAAAAGGTCAAGAAGGAGCGAATGCATGTTTTCTAGAAATTTCAAAAACAATAAGCAATTCTTTAGCAAGGTAGGCTAATTTGAAGTCTTTGTTGTTTTCTATATGGTTTAGGTTTTTACCTAGACTCCAAATTAGGACGTAAACGCCCTTGCTGAATTGCTAATTGTATTTGAAAACTATTGTTTTTAAGGGCTCGCTCGCTCCTTCAGGGCATCCCGCAGATGATTTTAGTTTTTTTTAGAAGATTTAGAGCTACGCAGTGATGGCTTCGCGGTTTTTTTTTTACTCAGAAGGTTTTTTAATTTTCTAAATCAAAGATTAGGGTTGGTCGAACCTTGAAGAAAAGACTAATCCTAGGTTTCACGCCGAGACTTTGCCAAAAATTCATAATCGTTTGTGTATAAAGCAGTTATGCAATTCTGTCATTGGTAGCTTATCGAAGTATTACAGTGAAACCCTTGTGAATGCCCTTCGATAATCCCGGTAGCAATCGGGACAGGGTGTCAAAGAAATAGATTTACTTAGTATTATAAACATGGCAAAACTCTATAATTGCATATCCACTCAATTCGTAGTAATACCTTTTTTTTAATCAAAACACTTTATTAGTTGACAGAAGTGGCATTTGTAATGATTTTTGGGTTCTACTTCCATTTAGTGGGAAAAAATAAATATCAAAACAGGTTATTTCAAAATTATTTATCGATGTCTATTAAAATATATTTAATGTTTCCCATTCCTAATTGATAAGCATAATTAATTTGGTGCTTTCCGCTCACTGAATTGGCTTTTAAGAATGCATCGCCACATTGATGGGCTTTATCCACTAAATCGTGAGCAGCGGCTTCAATGGCAACAATGTCCGTAGATACCAAAATTCCAATATTAGGCACAAATGGTTTTTTGGGATTACCAGAGCAGTCGCAACTGGGAGAAACGTTAATGATAATATTGAAATAGATGGATTTTTTTAACTCAATAACTGGTTTAGCATATTCTACTAATCCCTCCAGAAAACGTTTTGTTTTCTCCGAATCGTCGGGTTTGTTGATAGCATCGAAGTGACAGGAAGAGATACATTTTCCACAACCAATACATTTTTCCTTATCGATTTTTAACGGATTCAATGTAATGGCATTCGCCGGACAGTCGTTAACACACATACTGCATTTAGTACATTTTGCAGAATCGGTTTGCGGAAAATTATTGAAGTGCATGGCTCGTTTTCCAACAGGTGTTGCCATTCCCATCGACACATTTTTAATACAGCCGCCAAATCCCGCACTCCCATGTCCCTTAAAATGAGTGAAATAGATAATGGTTTCGTATTTCTCAATGTTTTTGCCAATCAATGCAGTTTTAAAACGAACGCCCCCTTGGATGGGCAAACTTAAAGTTCCCCCGTCATCTAAAATATCGATGGGTGCAAAAGTAAACCCATGATCCTTAGCCAAAGCAATGTGAGAGTCTGTTTTTGCACGTCGACCTTTGTACGCAACATTTGTCTCTATCAACGTGGCTTTCAATTCTTTGCACAGAGGTTCCACCATTGTTGCAGGCACAAAATAGTCATTTCCGTCCTCGCCAAAATGCACCTTGATTCCTACGTTCCCTTTTACTTCACCCTTAACGTATTGAAAAATCCTCATCACTCCTTCGGGAGATATATCTTTGGTAAAATAAACGATGGAGGAATCTTTGCCCGCTTGCGCATGGGTTTTGTTTCCAAAAGACATTAATCCAAAAATAAAGATAAATATCAGACTGATTTTTTTGATTGAAATAGGATAATTATTCATAGAATTGATTTTTTACTCCTTGATTTATAGTGAGAAACAACATTTTAGAAAATATTTCTACACATCATTCCCCTTAAAAGTTATGATAGAACTGAACTCTACTATCCACGGAATTAGAAGTGAGATAAAGTATTGTAAAAATAATTCTGAAAACAAAAGTAGAACAAAAATAATAGGTAACAAAGAAAAAGCAGAAAAATCGGCTAAAAAGCTCCTTTATCTATGAGAGACAAAAACAAAAAAAACAGGCAATTTCAAAAATATAAATCTTTGAAATTGCCTTTATCTAAAAATATTGTAACCCAAAAAAACTATTTTGGATTTGCGTACTGAATCATCAATCGAATATTTACCAAACCATCTAATCCATCTTCCATGGCAATTCCCAAAATCATCCCTGGTTGAGTGGATTTCATTGCTACGCCAGGAGAAGAAGAAGTGGTGACCAAATCTCCTTTTTTGATAACCCCATTCTGAGAGTTGCACTTCACCTTAACACTTCCTTCCATTTGAATTGGATTGGGCATTAATCGAGGGTTGCTAAAATTAAGATTAGGTTTAATCACGCCTACCACATGAATATCATAAGCCTCTTGAGATAAGGAGATGATTCCATAATCAAAATGACCCGTTGGCGAGACAACAATATCTCCAGCAGCAAAAGAGGAGTATAACTTTCTTAAATCGTCATTATCCTGACCGTTCACTTGTGAATAAAAAGCGGCAAAAAAGAGTATGAGTATAAATGATATCTTTTTCATTGAATGTATGTTTTTGTTAATTTTATTTTTTTGAAAATAGCAACTCAATTAGTCAATAATGATTAAACTACGGTGATTATAATCCAATGCGGTAGCCGCCTTGCAATATATGGTAGAAGTAGTATTCCCGTCGTTTCGCCATTGCACCTTTATCGTGGTTGATGTACCTGCGGTAACCGGCACAGCCAAACTCAAAGCGCCATTAAAAGAGGAAACCACTCCTTTAGTATCATCATAATCGCCAGCGGTGCAATTGCCTCCCCCTACTACAGTTCCGTTTTTCATTATTCTAAAATCGACATATTGCTGAGGAGAACCTGTTACATTTTCGTATCCCGCAATGGTAAAAAAGACATATACAACAGGGTGAACTGGAGTAAAAGTGATGGTCATTTGAGAAATATCTGCAAATGTAGTAGAGTTTATACTGCAATCTGTTGTTCCAGTCACCCCTTGATTATTTGTGCCAAATGTATTTAAGGCAAAATTGTCCCAAATCAGAGTTCCTGAACCATTGTTGCGCAAGTAGTAATTTCCTGTTGTCCCTCCTGGATTAGCGTTAGGCCATGAATAGGGAACATTTTTAATACGAGACAAATCACCCGTTGGTGTTACTCTGAATTCGGAGGAACTTCCAATGGAGAATTTTTCAGCAGGAGAAGTCGTTCCAATTCCCACTTTACCCGCAGCATCTTCAAATATTGGAGCCACCGTACATACGGCCGAAGTGCCATCCGATTTCAACAATACATTTGGGGTGGCACAGCTAATAGAACCAGAACTTCCCGCAGGACCTGTTGCACCCGTTGCGCCAGTTGCGCCGGTAGGACCAGCAGCACCCGTTGCGCCAGTTGCGCCCGCAGGACCCGTTGCACCAGCAGGACCAGTAGCACCAGCCACGCCCGCAGGACCAGCAGCACCAGTTGCACCCGTTGCGCCCGCAGGACCAGTTGCACCAGCTGGGCCAGTAGCGCCGGCAGGACCAGCAGGACCAGCGACACCAGTAGCACCAGTTGCGCCAACAGCGCCAGCAGCACCCGTTGCACCAGCAGGACCACTAGGACCCGTTGCACCAGTTGCGCCCGCAGGACCCGTTGCACCAGTAGGACCAGCAGGACCGACAGCTATGTTGCAAAACGAATTCCACGAAAGGTTACTCGTTTTATAAAAAAACACACAATTAGAATCGGTATCGTACACCAACAAACCGTTCGCAGGAATAGCAATTGCCAACCGAGCTACGGCAGTCATTCTAGGAATTAGCATTCCCTTATTGGGCGATGACACGTCTAACGCAGCAGATGGGTCAGGATTCGCTCCGGTAGGGTTGATCCCAACATTGTTTTGAGAAAACCCACTGAGACACAAAATGGAGATTCCAAAAATGAATAACGACTTGTTTATTAGTTTCATATATTTATAATTAATGTTTATTTTTAGACTTATTATTCCCAAATAACCATGGCAAAGTTTCCTTGATACTTATACAACATTCCATCTGGACGGATCATAGAGATTACCCAGATATAGACATCTTGTTTCGCCAACTGAGACTTATACGTACCATCCCAACCGCTTAAATAATCGCTCGTATCGTATAATCGTTCACCCCAACGATTGTAAACGGTAAACTGGTAACTTTTTGGTTGAAATCCAAACACAGGTTTGAAAATAGCGTTTACATAATCTTCATTGGGAGTATACGCACCAGGCACCCAAAAATCGCCATCCACGCCAATAGAGGTCAACGCCCAATTATTTCTCCAATCACTTGGGCTAATATTCTGAACCGACATAGTATTATTGGCAACAGTAACCACTCCGACAGGAGCCACTTCGTTCCACGCAGTTCCTCCATCAGAAATTCTGACCGCTTTTAATTCAGATTCTGTAATGGAATTTCCATTTTCAATGTCTTGATTCCGATATTTAAACTCCAACGAAGCAGTAGGAATAGAGCTATAAGCATCGGCATTTGTAATCCAAAATCGATCGGCAACTTTCATGGGATCATAAGGAGTTAAACTAAAAATACCGTTAGGGCAAGGAGTATTCATTCGATCGCCCGTTGGATACGTTGCAAATTTTATTCCTGCCGACGATGGGAAACCCGCACTTAGAGAGGTGTAAGAAACTGGAACATCCGCAAAATTTGATTCTCCCGTTCCAAAAGGAATGGTATAATGTTGCGTATTATTGCCAATTCTCCAATCTAAAGTACCATAACCATCAAAAGAGGTAGTTTCACTTTTAATGTATTTACTCACATACTGAATAGAGGAGGGATTGCTATTAAATAGAATGAAATTATTGCTATTAAGATCCAAAACAGCATTCACAGTCAACACATCAGAAACGCTTGCATTGGTAACTTCAAGAGTTTTCACCGAACCTAAAATAGTTAAATTTTCAAAATGAATAGGACTAGTTCCTTTAATAGATTGGGGCATCCCGCAGTTTCTCAAAACTACTAACCCATCGGTAACTGCCTCTTGATTGATAAATACCTCGTTGGTTGAATAATTTTCAAAATCACCGTCCAATAAAATTTGTCCATCCAAATCGATTCGACCATCATCAGTTGCCGTTTTATTAACAATATCACCCTCTACAACCAAGTAGGCACCGGTAGAAACAACAATAGAATTTCCATTATTAATTAGAAATTGAGCATTTATACTACCAATATAAAAAAAGGATATGATGGAGATAAATACAAAATATACAATTGAATGACGATTCATAACTAAAATCTTAAAATAAACACCTAACCCCTATTAAATATTTAGATTACAAAAGAAGGTGTAAAGTTGCCTACTAAAACTTTTTTATTTAATAATTTAAAAAGCAATGACCAATCATAAGTGGAAATGACCCAAAATTAGTAGAGGAAACAAATTAATATAATTTTGATTATCTCTAAAGAATAGGAGATTAGGTTCACAGAAAGTCAAAAATTTCACTGGCTAATTGTTTAGTAAAAAAGAAATAAAGTTCTAATCGATTCTAAAAGATTTATTCTTTAGCTAAAAACACTACTGTAAGTCACTTAAAATTCCTCCATAATATATATCATAAAACAATTCGCAGTAAGGATTGTTATATCCGAATATAAAGGTATAATTTTACAAAACGTTTTTTCTATTGGGAAAAATTTGTGTAAAAACTGAAATCAAGGAAACAAATATAAAACAATAATAACTATGAAGTCGGACATTGAATTAGCAAAAGCATCCAACATGCTACTCATCAAAGAGATCGCTTTAAATTTGGGCATCCCTGAGGATGACATCGAACAGTACGGAAAGTACAAAGCGAAATTACCTTTAAGTTTGATCGATGAAGAGAAAATCAAAAAGGCAAAATTAGTATTGGTCACAGCCATGACTCCCACTCCTGCAGGTGAAGGGAAAACCACTACCTCAATAGGTCTGGCGCAAGGTTTGAACAAAATTGGGATAAAAGCCACCGTTGTTCTTCGTGAACCTTCACTCGGACCTGTTTTTGGAGTAAAAGGAGGAGCTGCTGGAGGTGGAATGTCGCAAGTATTACCAATGGAAGATATCAACTTACATTTTACAGGCGATTTATCAGCCATCGAAAAAGCGCATAACCTACTAGCAGCACTGATTGACAACAACTTACAAAACAAAAAATACTCACTTAACTTAGATCCTCGTACCATTACATGGAAAAGAGTAATGGACATGAACGACCGTTCGCTACGCCACGTAGTCCTTGGACTGGGAGGCATGGCCGATGGAATTCCCAGAGAGAGTGGATTCGACATCACTGCGGCTTCCGAAGTAATGGCCATATTGTGCCTATCGAAAAATTTAACTGACTTAAAAGAAAAATTGAGTAATATTTTCATTGGATATACTTTTGACAAAAAACCAATTTATGCTCGCGATTTAAAAGCACAAGGAGCTATGACAGCCCTTTTGAAACATGCAATCAAACCAAACTTAGTGCAAACCATGGAAAATACACCCGCTATTATTCACGGAGGACCTTTTGCCAACATTGCGCAAGGAACCAATTCGCTTATTGCAACAAAAATGGGACTCTCACTGTCCGAATACGTTGTAACAGAAGCTGGTTTTGCATCCGAATTAGGAGCAGAGAAGTTCCTAGACATAAAATGTCAATATGGTGGATTGATGCCAAATGCATCGGTGATTGTAGCCACTATTCGCGCCATTAAATATCATGGTGGTGTGAAACTCAAAGAATTAAACAATCCAGATGTAGGCGCCATTATGAAAGGGTTGGACAACTTAGACAAACATATTGAGAATCTAAGACACTTTGGATTAAATCCGATTGTTGCAATCAACCGTTTTACCTCAGACACCGAAGAAGAGATTGCTGCTGTAATTGGGCATTGCAATCAACAGGGAGTAAAAGTTGCCCTCAACGATTCGTGGGCAAAAGGGGGTGAAGGAGCCATTGATCTAGCAAAAATGGTGGTAGATGCAGCCAACAAGTGCAGCACTTGCTTTAAACCACTCTACCCATTCTCGATGCCAATTATAGAGAAAATAGATACCATTGCTAAGAAAATGTATGGCGCTGCTGGCGTAGAATACTCTTTAGCCGCTCGCAAAAAGCTCGAAGACATAACAAATCTAAATTTAGATGCATTGCCTGTTTGTATTGCAAAAACACAAACATCGCTTTCAGATAATCCTGCATTGATAGGACGTCCGAAAAACTTTATCGTAAACATTCGTGACATTGAAATTGCAGCAGGCGCAGGCTTTATTGTCCCCATAGCCGGTTCAATCATGCGAATGCCAGGTTTGCCAAACATTCCATCTTCCGAAAACATCGACGTGGAAGAAGACGGAAGCATCAGCGGATTGTTTTAACACCTTTAAGCAATCCACCAGGGAGCCAAAATTTTGAAATTTTGGCTCCTTTTTTTTTGTTTCTATACCACTACTTATGATTAACTAAAAATAGAATTACTGGCAATTTTCAATGCTTTTCCCCTCGCCCAAAAGAAAGGCATGAAAACATTGATTTTCAGCACTTCTCCCTTTAGGGCGAGGGGCAAAAAGTGATGAAAATCAATTCAGAAACCTATTCAAAAACCAAAAGGACGCAAAAATTCGTTCTGCCCCAAATCCACCAGCTGGCGGAAGCCAAATTTTTGCATTTAACTTATTGAATATCTGAATATTACAATAATGTGATTTTCATCCCCCGGAATTTATCCCGAAACAGCGGGAGGGCGAGGGGCAAAATGAAAATCAGTAGAAAAAAATAAAATTTAGGGTTGGGGCAAACAAAGAAAATCAAAGAAAAAACTTATTCAAAACGTGGGGGTAAACAAAGAAAATCAATTCAGAAACATAAAGATTTTCTTTGCACCCTTTAGATTGGGACACATGTAATTCTGATGTATTGCCTAGTTTACCTATGATCAAATTTTCCATCTGTTTTGAAAAATTGAGTATCTTTGCACGCTAAATCATTAAGAAAAAACAATCATGCAACGAACAATTTTTAACTATCTAATAATCTTCATATTATTATCTTTTCAACCCATTAATATTGTTGGGCAGTCGATAGAAAAAGATAAAAAAGTTCAAAAATTTGAGAATTGGCACAATGCTGACTTGAAAAAAAACAAAAAAAATGGGGTTTCTACCGATTTAGCTTATGCAGAACTGTTGTCGGGAAAAAAATCTACCACCATTATTGTTGCAGTAATTGATGGAGGTGTGGATATTTTTCACGAAGACTTAAAAGATGTAATTTGGACCAATCCAAAAGAGATTCCAAACAATGGCATCGACGACGATAATAATGGGTACATCGATGATGTTCACGGGTGGAACTTTTTGGGCGTGGGTAAAAAAGGCACTTTGATTTATGAGAGTCTGGAGGTAACTAGAGAATATAAACGATTGAATCAAAAATACGGTAAAAAATTGAAGAGCCAAATTTCTGCTTCAGACAGTTCAGAATTTCAATATTTCTTAAATGTAAAGACAGAGTTTTTAACCAAGAAAGCAGAAGCAGAAGAGATGCTTAAAATATACACGAGGGTGAAAGAAGATTGGGAAATTTCCGAAATCGACGTCAAGAAGTTTCTAAACAAAGACACCATTACTTTATCCGATTTAAAAGACATGAAAGCCCCTTTGGGCACTGCTGCTCAGTATTCGGGCGACTATCTATTGAAACTGATGACTCAAGGTGCGACCAAACAAGAGATAAATTCTGCCTACGAACATTTTTACAACCAATATAACTATCAATACAATCTCGATTATAACGGTCGGGCAGCAATTGGCGATGATCCTGATAATTTTAAGGACACAAAATATGGCAACAACGATGTAAAAGGCGATCGTCCATCGCATGGCACGTTTGTATCGGGACTTATTGCCGCTAAACGAAACAACAATATTGGCATAAATGGCGTAGCCGATAATGTTAGAATAATGCCCCTTATTGCGGTTCCCGATGGCGATGAACGAGACAAAGATGTTGCTTTGGCCATTCGATATGCCACCGACAATGGAGCAAAAATTATCAATATGAGTTTTGGTAAAACATATTCGCCCCACAAAAAAGAGGTTTTAGAAGCATTAGAATATGCAGCATCACACAATGTATTATTGGTTCATGCAGCGGGAAATGATGCAGAGAACAACGACAGCACCGAGAACTATCCTTCTGTATATCAATTCAAAAACAACAGCGCCATCAGCTCATTCATCGAAGTAGGTGCTTCTACAATCCATAAGAACAAGAAAATTCCAGCAGATTTTTCCAACTACGGAGCACTTTCGGTAGATATTTTTGCACCCGGAGAAGATGTTTACTCCACTAACCCAGAAAATACCTACGATGTTGAAAGTGGAACCAGTTTTGCCTGTCCAGTAGTTGCTGGAATTGGCGCTTTGGTATGGTCGTATTACCCTAACCTAACGGCAAAACAGATAAAAGAGATTTTGATTAAATCGGGCGTAAGTTTTGCTGACAAAAAAGTACTTCGTCCATCATCCATCGAGAAAGCACCTAAAATTGAATTCGGGAAACTCTCTATTTCGGGAAAAGTAGTGAATGCATATCAAGCATTAAAGTTGGCTGAACAGTACTAGTCTTTGTTGCTATAAATGAAGCAATTACAAACTAAAATACGTTAAAAGCGTATTTACAACAACCACCAAAAGGGAAAGCAGGAACAACAACGTTGCTCCAAACGTGAGTCCTATAAACCAGAGGAAACGATTCCCTACCATGTTTTTATCGTGAACAAAAAAACTAACCACATTCACCACAACAGCACAACACACTAATAATCTGAATAGTAGCAACAAATCAGCATTTATATTCGACGTGGGTAAAAACCATTGAGAAGAGGTTTCAAAAAGCTGAAATGAGAAAATCAACATCAAAAGTTGGAATACTAAAGAGGCGATGCTCCAAATAAAAGAGAAGAAAGAGGCAACCTTGTTTTTATCGATTTTCATATCATTACAAATTAATAAACAGTTATTGGAAGATTAAAAGTAAACAAAGAAACGAATTGTTTGTTGATTTACAAACTAAAAACAGTAAACATGAATACAAAAGAGCAAGTATTTAAGACATTAACCTCAGCAGGCAAACCTATGAAATCCGGAGAGATTGCTGAAGCAATAGGCATTGATAAAAAAGAAGTAGACAAAGCCATCAAAGATTTAAAAAAGGAAGAGCTGATTATCTCTCCAAAAATGTGCTTTTACCTACCCAAATAATAAAGGTATAACTACGATTTTTGGGGGAAAATTTAATTACAGAATTTAGATAAGTTTTTGCCTTAAAATTAATTAGATTTCTCACTTCACTCCGTTTCGTTCGGAATGACAGTGAGAAAATTTAACGATATTTGCAACTTAGAATACACAGTATGCGGTTTTTTAGATACAGAGAATAAAACTACTTCGAAGATTTTTCTTTTTTAGTGTCACTTTTGTCTTGACATCCCGCCTTGCGGGATAAACTCCAGTAACTGTTTTCAAGTCCCGTAGGGACGTAATGTCGGTAAAAAAAAGATCTAAAATTATAAATAAGTGCCGTAGGTACGAAACCTAATAACTAAAAAAGGAAAACCAATTTACTTCGAAGTTCTTCTTTTTAATACAGGAAACAACATTACTTCGAAAAATTTTCTTTTTGATTAATACTTTTGCCTTGATGCAAAAGTATTCAAAAAATCAAGAAGGAGCGAATGCATGTTTTCTGGAAATTTCAAATGCAATAAGCAATTCTTTAGCAAGGTAGGCTA
>JBBRGJ010000066.1:0-16038 GCA_038240835.1 Bacteroidales bacterium
CGAATATCCCCTTTTTTGATGTATCTATAAATGGTCGATTTTCCGATTTCTAATTTGTCAGCACAAAGTTGAATGTCGTTATCGTATTTTTTCAAAAAGTGTTTTACAATTTTCATTTCATATTCATACAGCGTGAGTTCCTCGGAGATGAAATTGGTGTCTTTATCGTGAGGGTTGAAAATAATATCATAATCATTTACCAATTTTCCGCCACTGGCCATGGTTACAGAGAGCTCAATAATGTTTTTAAGTTCTCTAACATTGCCTGGATAGTTGTAGTTGAGCAACTTTATTTGAGCCCCTTGACTAAATGTTGGGATGGCAAAATTGTTTTCGGTACAGAATTTTTCTGCAAATGATTTTGCCAAAGCCATGATGTCGTTTCCTCTGTTTTTGAGAGAAGGCACCTCAATTGGAAGTCCTAATAAACTGTAATATAAGTCTTTACGGAAATCATTTTTTTGAACAAGATGAACAAGATTTTTGCTTGCTGAGGTGATAATTCTTGCCTCAAAAAGAACAGCCTTGGTGCCACCCACCCGATAAAATTCTTTTTCTTGAATTACTCTTAATAGTTTTGCTTGCATGTTAGAATCCAGCTCTTGAATTTCGCTGATATAAATAGTTCCTTGAGAGGCTTCTTCTAAACATCCAGCTCTTCTGCAATTGGCGCCTACAAAGGCATCTTTTTCGTATCCAAAAAATTCAATATCAAATTTGCTTGAACTTATTGTAGCTGCATTAATGCTGATAAATGGATGGTCGGCTCGTATAGAATTATAATGAATTGTTTTGGCAATGCTCTCTTTTCCAGTTCCTTCTTCGCCATGAAGTGAGATGATTATGTTCGAACGACAAGCTTTATCAACCAATGCTAACACTTTTTGCATTGCCGGACTGTTCCCTATAATATTGTTGAAACTAAATCGAGTAGCAATTTGTTGGCGCAAAAAGCTAATTTCGTATCGTAATTCTAAATTTTCTTTCGCTCTGTTTATTGCATTCCACAATCGCTCTTTTACTTCACCATTTTTAATAATATAGTCTAAAATGCCTGCTTTAAAAAGATCAACAGCTACTTCTACCTGTTCTTGAGAGGAGACTACAACTATGGGAATGTCTGGATTTATTTCTTTCACTTTTGTGAGAATTTCTAAGCCAGAATAATCTGGCATTCCATAATCAAGGGATATAAAATCAGGGTTTCTATATAAATTGTTTAAAAATTCCTCGCCAGTTTCAAAAATTTCAACATAACATCCTGGAAGACTACTTATGTGCGCTTGAAGCATTTTAGCATATACACGATCGTCTTCCACTAAAAAGATTTTGAAAATATTTTCCATATAATTAAATATTATGATTCCCTGTTGTTCCTTTTTCACCGTAAAAATAGGAATTAATTTTTAATAATCAAATTTTTTTATTCTTTTAATCTCTTTTTTATGATTCTTTACTTTATTAGGTCGACTATAATCAATTCATTTCTTTTCCTGTAACAATCAGTTAGTCAATTAGTTTATGTGTTTATTTTGGTTAAATATTTTTGTTAATTTTAAGCCAATTGCCAATTGTTAATTCGTTAACAATTGGCAGTTAGTTGTGCTCATTTTCGCACCAAAATAAATTAAGTTTAGTTCAAAAATAGGTTCTACTACGAACCGAAGGACGGCGCGATGCAGTGCGATGCGTTGAGCCTGTCGAAACGAGCCTGCCTGCCACGACTTGGCGTGGTCGAACTGGAGCCAATAGAGTAGAGAATGTTAATCCAGAATTTTAAAATACGGTTATCCATAAAATACTAGATTCCTCACTTCGTTCGAAATGACAGTAGGTTCGCTTGTTTTTAGAGGGATTTGGTTTTCTGGCAAAGTCTCGGCTTGAAACCTAGGATTAGTCTTTTCTTCTAGATTTGACTAACCCTAATCTTTAATTTAGAAAAAAAAACCTTCTGCGTAAATTGGTTTTTTTGTATTAAAAAGACCGGTATGCTATCTTAACCGACCATGTTTAGCCCAACTTGATTAGTAGATATTTTCAAGGAAAATAGCTATCTAATTTAGTTGGGCTTAACCCTCGATTTCGCTTTTAATTGTATCTCCCAGAGGTTATTTTCTTGCGAAATCGGGGTTTAGCGATTTTCGAAGTAAATAGCTATCTAATTTAGTTGGGCTTAACCCTCGATTTCGCTTTTAATTGTGTCTCCCAGAGGTTATTTTCTCGCGAAATCGGGGTTTAGCGATTTTCGAAGTAAGTGGCTATCTAATTTAGTTCAGTGAGTGTTTTGTCCCAGAGGGACAAGATGTCGGTAAAAAAATAGTTGATAGAATTAAAAGCAAGTCCCATCGGGACGTAACCTTTTTTAAAAACACAAATTACAGGATGTTAGCAGGTTACGTACCTAACGGCACTTTGTTTTTCTGTCAGATATATATTTTTTACCGACATTACGTCCCATACGGGACTTAAAAAGAATTACTGGAGTTTATCCCCCAAGGCGGGATATCAAGACAAAAGTGACACTAAAAAAGAAAAATCTTCGAAGTAATGTTATTTTCTGTATTGAAAAAATCGGAAAAACTGTTTATTCTCACTCTCAAAAGATAAGTGAATTTCCAACTGTCATCAACCCTTTATACCAATACTTCATTTCAAATTAATCTAACGGATAATTTGGAATTAAGTATGGCATGCCCTCGTTTACGGGGTTTAATGTACGATGCGTAATATGATTTAAAGAATTTAATTTGTTCTAATTGGACTAAATCATATTCGCATACGGTATTGTTTCCAATTTTTTATTGGATAAAGTCTCAGTATGACAATTTTGAAATAACAATTTGATATTTGTGCTCTTTTCCACTCAAATGGTAGTAGAACCCAAAAATATTGTTCATAATTTATCAAATAATAATCTTAATAATTCGTTTAAATATGATAATTTTGCATCATTAATACTTAAAGAATGCGGTTTTTTGTTAAGCAGATACCAAAGAGTGTCTGGTTTTTCGTTTTTGGAATTACCATGATCAAGCTTGTTTTAGCGGTCGTCATGCCGTTGTCTAACGACGAGGTTTATTATCACACCTATGCACTCTATCCAGCATTAAGTCATTTTGATCACCCACCAATGGTCGGTTGGATTATTCAACTGTTTACCTTTAATATGGCCTGGCACAACGATTTTTTTATGCGCCTTGGTGCTATCTTTTTTTCAGTGGTTAACTCGTTGATTGTCTTTCAGTTTGTTGGAAGAATTTCATCGCAAAAAGCTGCCGTAGTTGCTGTTATTTTGTATAATGCCTCTTTCTACAACTCCGTGGTTTCTGGTTTTTTTATCATGCCAGATAGTGGGTTGATGACTTTTTGGTTGCTTTCGCTCTCTCTCTTTTACAGAAGTTTGGATGCTGAAATTATTACCAACAAGGAACGGAAATGGATGTTGTTAGCTGGAGCAATGGTTGGGTTGGGGATGCTTTCCAAATATCAAGCTGTTTTTTTGTGGTTTTCGGCATTTCTGTTCATTGTAAAATATCGCAAAGGCTGGCTGAAAGAAAAAACATTTTATATTTCGGGGCTTATTACCCTGCTCATATTCTCTCCTGTGATTGTTTGGAACATTCAGAACGGTTTTATCAGCTTTGCTTTTCAGGGACAAAGAGCTAACTTTTCTCAACTGGGATTTAATTATTTTTATTTTACCCGTGAGTTTTTCGGACAAATATTATACACCAATGCGGCTGTCTACTCCCTTATTATATGGAGTTTAATCTATTACATAAAGAATGCTTCATCACGAACTCATTCCGAAAGATTTCTGCTCTTTTTTGGGCTACCCACTATTTTGGTTTTTCTGTTTATCTCTATTTTCAAATCCACACTTCCCCACTGGTCGGGTCCGGGTTTTAGCACTTTGATTTTGTTTACCTCTATCATGATTGTCAATGAAAATAAGTGTAAAATCCGATTTTTTAGACGAAGTATTGCCCTGAGTGCCTCTTTTTATGTGATGGCTGTTGTGGTGATTTTACTTCAATTGGGATGCAATATAATTCCGCTCGGATATCACAACGATCCTACATCCGACATCACAGGTTGGGATCAATTGGGGACAAAATTTACAGAGATTCGAAAAAAACACCTGGCTGAGAAAAAGATATCCAAAAATCATGTTTTTTTAAGTCATCGATGGTTTCCTGCTGCTCATTACGACTATTATTTAGCCGAACCTAATCAAATAAACCTGATTGTAACAGGCGATATTGCCGATGGACATAAATATTTATGGGTGAATAAAGAGAGAGGCGGAGTGCCCAAAGGATTTGATGCTTATTATATTACCACTGAACCCGAAGGAAGATCCGCAGAGAAAATGTACCCAGGTCGCTTTGATTCCATATCATCCCCAGACACTATTTCAATTACAAGAAATCGGAAATTGTTTATTTCTTACTACCTTTACACGTTGCATGGCTACAAAGGAAGGAATTTATATGAAGTAATTCCACCGAAATAAAAATGTAATTTTGAACATGATGCAACCATAAAATCGAAAATCACGTCTAACCAATAAATCGGGATGAATGTACTCGGAGAATGAATTAATAGAAGAATGTTTAAAGAACAATCGATTCGCACAAAAACAACTTTACGAAAAATATAGTAAAAAGATGTTTGGTGTGTGTTTGCGATATGCTAAATGCACCCAAGATGCAGAAGATATTCTCGCCGATTCATTTGTTCAGGTTTTTATGAAATTAAGTTCTTATAAAGGAGACGGCTCTTTTGAAGGTTGGATTAGACGTGTTGTAGTAAATACTTCCATTACAGCATACCGAAGTAACTTGAAATTTAATTTAAATGATAGTATTTCGGAAATATACAACTTGTCTAATGATGATGATTCGGCCATTGATCTGATTAATGTTCAGCAGATAAAAGACATTATTCAAACGATGCCCGATGGATATCGAATGATTTTTAATCTTTATGCAATCGAAGGTTACAATCACAGAGAGATAGCAGAGATGCTTGGACTGAATGAAGGAACTTCAAAGTCTCAGTACTCTAAGGCAAAGAAATGGTTGCAGACGAAATTGGAAAAATATAAAATTACACAATATTAGCTAAATGAACAGCAATAATTTTAACACAAACATCGAAGATCTTTTCAGAGATTTCTCTGAAACTCCCTCTTCAAACTGCTGGGATGCCATTTCCCAAAAGTTAGATGTTGTGTTGCCTGTCAATGCCCCTAATGTTGCAAGTAACCCAAGTAGTTTTTCCAAATTTTTCTCCTCCGCCATTGGCAAAAGTGTCGCCATCATTACTAGCGCAGTCGTAGTTGGTGTTACCGTTTTTGCAGTATTAAAACTCAATGATACTCCAAAAACAGAAGCTCCTGTTACCATTAACAATTTAGTACAAGAGCAACCATCCGAAATAAATCAAGAAAAAATTTCCACCAAAGAGATATTGCCCAAAGAAAAGTCAATTCCTATCGTGGTTTCGACGGAAGTGGCTGATAAACAAGTTGCCACAACTCCAGAAAAGTTAGTTTCGCCAACAAACCCAACTATTTCGCCCGTTGCAATCAACACTGTTCCTGCTTCAATTCAGCCAGTTACAGTAAAATCAACGCCTGTGTCCGCAGAAATTGCCCCTTCCGACGAGGTGATAGAAGAAGAAACAGTGGTGGTAAACAATACAACAGTTGAGCCCAAAGCGAACGTAGTGGCCGAAGTTAAAACAAAATCTAACCTTGTTTTTCCGAACGTATTTACCCCCAATGGCGATGGTTTTAACGATTTGTTTGTAATTAAAAATATAGACGAATCTTCCAACAACCGATTGGTGATTGTAAATGCAAACGGAGTAAAAGTATTTGAAGCAAACAACTATCAAAACAATTGGGATGCCATCAATGTCCCCGTTGGCGCTTATTTCTACGTTTTCGAAACCAAAGTAGATGGCGTTTCCCAATCATTTTATGGAAACATCCAAATTATAAGATAGTTTTTTGTAAAATTATTCTTGGATGTTTATTTCCCCCCTTTTTATAGCGAACTAAAAAATAGTTTCTAAAACTATTCCCAAAACCCACCAATCCAAAAAAATTTCGTTTTTTACCCATTTCAAACAAATTCATCACATTTCTGTTGATACATTTGAGTATCTATCATCGGAAGAAGTTGGATTTTTCAGAATCTACTTTTCTGTTTTTTTTGAAGGTGCTCGGGTTCTAATTAACATTCATATTTTTAAGCGATGGCAACAAAAAAATACAACAAAACAGAGGTTTTATCCGATTATAAATTGGCGGTAGAGAGTCGTCAAGCGAGCATTTTAGGGCGTAAAGAGGTTTTAAAAGGAAGAGCTAAATTTGGAATTTTTGGCGATGGAAAAGAGATTCCGCAAATTGCGATGGCAAAGCAGTTTCAAAATGGGGATTTCAGAAGTGGATATTATCGCGATCAAACGTTTATGATGGCCATTGGGCAGTTTACGTTGGTCGATTTTTTCAACCAATTGTATGGCAATACCGAAGAGGGTGCTTGTCCCGGAACTGGTGGACGACTGATGAACAATCACTTTTCCACCCCCAATGTGGACAAGCAAGGCGAATATTTAGATTTGATGAAACAGAAGAATAGCAGCGCTGATATTTCACCTACGGCGGGTCAAATGCCCCGTTTGTTGGGATTGGCTTATGCTTCTAAGTTGTATAAAAACATTCCTGAACTACAAAGTTTTACCAAGTTTTCCAATCATGGCAACGAGGTTGCTTTTGGCACCATCGGCGATGCAAGCACTTCTGAAGGTCACTTTTTTGAAACATTGAATGCTGCCGGAGTACTTCAAGTGCCCATGGCTATTTCTGTTTGGGATGATGGTTACGGAATTTCAGTTCCAAAGAAATACCAAACCACTAAAGAGAGTATTTCTGAACTTTTGGGTGGATTTGAAGAAACTCCTACCAAAAAAGGATTTAGAATATTAAAAGGAAAAGCTTGGGATTACGAAGGATTATTGTCGTTGTATCAAGAAGGAATTGCCGTTTGTAGAGAAAAACACGTTCCTGTTTTGTTCCACATCGAAGAGGTTACACAGCCTCTTGGTCACTCTACTTCAGGTTCGCATGAGCGTTACAAAGATGAAGCTCGGATGAAGTTTGAAGATGATTTTGACGCAATCTTGAGAATGAGAAATTGGATGATTGACCAAAAAATCGCCACCGAAAAAGAACTTTTAGCAATCGATACAAACGCGGTTGAAGCAGTGAAAGAAGCCCGAGATATTGCTTGGAAAAGTTACACCGAACCCATTATCAAACTTAGAGATGAACTGATAGAACTTTCGAATGTGAGCACTTGTAATTGTAAAAAAACAGGCAGAATCGATGCTCAAATGGCTGAACTTAAAAGATTATCGGATCCTACTCGTAAAGATGTGATAGCCACAGCCGCCCATGTGCTTAGGTATATGTGCCAAACGTGTAGTGCCGATAAAAAATTAAAATCTGCTCTCCGAATCTGGATTGCCGATCAGATGGAAGATGGCAACAGACGTTACAGCGATCATTTATACGTTGAAGGAGCTCAATCTTCACTGAAAGTTAAAGAGATAAAACCTGTTTTTAACGAAAACTCTAAAATGGTTCCTGGTAGAGAAATCTTGAACCAAAATTACAATATTATTTTTGAAAAAGATCCTCGATTGGTTGTTTTTGGAGAAGATGTCGGAAACATTGGTGGGGTGAACCAAACCTTTGAAGGAATGCAGAAAAAATTCGGAGAATTCCGAGTTTCTGATACTGGAATTAGAGAGAATACAATCATGGGACAAGCCATTGGTCTAGCGCTCCGTGGATTGAGACCCATTGCAGAAATTCAATATTTTGATTACCTTTTGTATGCGTTGCAAACCATGAGTGATGATTTGGCAACGACGCATTATCGGACCAACGGTGGACAAATTGCACCAGTGATTATTTCCACTCGTGGACACCGATTAGAGGGAATTTGGCACTCAGGCTCTCCATTAAGTATGGTGATTAATTCCATTAGAGGGGTTCATGTTTTGGTTCCACGAAATATGACTCAAGCTGCTGGTTTCTATAATACTGCATTGGCCGGAAATGATCCTGCGCTTATAATTGAACCTTTAAATGGGTATCGTTTGCGTGAGAAAATGCCAGAAAATATTGGCGAATATAATGTGCCCTTTGGTAAAGTAGAAGTGCTCAACCAAGGATCGGATGTAACCATTGTTACTTACGGTTCGTGTGTGAAAATTGCCGAAGATGCTGTAAAACAACTTACTGAATTCAATATTTCAGCCGAACTTATCGATGTGCAATCGTTGTTGCCTTTTGATTTAAATCAGGATATTATTAAATCGCTGAAGAAAACAAATAAAATTCTCTTCTTCGACGAAGATGTCCCTGGAGGCGCAACGGCATTTATGATGCAAAAAGTGTTGGAAGAACAGCGAGGTTTTTATCTATTAGATGCAGCTCCACGAACGTTAACATCCAAAGAACACCGACCTGCATACACTACCGATGGTGATTATTTCTCTAATCCAAATGCAGAAGATGTTTTTGATACTGTTTATGAGATGATGCACGAATATAACCCAAATAAATATCCTGCAATTTTCTAATGATTTAAGTAGTTGTTTTTAAGACTACAAATTGTATTCTATACGAGCTTTGCAAGATCCGCGAATTTTGAAAAAAATTCGGGATGCCAACTGCATTCTAGACGAGCTTTGCTCTGTTAACTGTTAAAATTGCCGACTTTTTGCAATTACAATATACACACTTAGATCTTTCGGGTTCTTTTTTGTCACAAAAATCGATTGCTTCGCATCAATTTTTCCGCCAAAAAACATTTCTTTTACTTCATATCAGGACCTGGGCGTTGCCCAGGCCTGATATAAGCTGGGCCTTCAGCCCGTTCAGCACAGCGCTTTCAACCCGTTTATCCTCCATTGAAATGCTCTGTATAAGGCTGCCAACTTCCAAAAAACTGAAATATCTGATTTCATGGTTTTTCTAGAATCCTCGGATTTTGAAATAAAATTTGAATTGCTCTGTTAACTGATTATTAATCACCTATCAAAAAAAACGCACAGTTAACTTCCTGTAAATTAGCAACCCAGCCTTGAAATTAAAACCCTTTAAAGTTTAGCTGGTTTGTTTCGGTGAGTGCAATTCTTCTACGAATTTTTTTCTGAATTATGTGAAAGTGATGTTGATCTTCGTAGCTCACAAAAGAGATGGCGTCTCCTGGAGATTCGGCTCGGCCGGTTCTTCCAATTCGGTGGATGTAATCTTTGGGCGAACGAGGAAGTTCGTAGTTGATTACCACGGGCAAAAATGGAATATCAATGCCTCGCGACATGAGATCGGTGGCTACTAATACTCCGAGTTTTCCAGTTTTAAATTTTCGTAGTGATTCGGTTCTGGCTCCTTGACTTTTTTTGCTGTGAAGTGCTTCTGCGTGTATGCCGTTGATTTTCAGTTTACTCACTACGCTATCGGCTCTATGGGTGGAGGATACAAAAACCAATACTTGGGTCATCTCCTCATTTTTAATCAGATAGCGCAACAAGGGACCTTTGCGTTCTTCTTCTACCGAATATGCAATTTGATTTATTAAATCTAAGTCTTGAGGTTCTGGTTCTATCTCAATTTTTACAGGATTGTGCAAAACCATTTGGGTAATATGATCAATCTCTTTTGCCAAAGTTGCTGAAAAAAGAAGATTTTGTCGCAGGGTTGGCAAAAGTTTCAAAATATCGGTCATCTCCTCTTCAAATCCCAAATTCAGCATTTTATCGGCTTCGTCTATCACCAATATTTGCACATCCGAAAGTCGAACAGCTTTGGCGGTAACTAAGTCCAATAATCTTCCAGGAGTAGCCACTAAAATATCAACACCTTGCATTTTAATCATCTGAGGATTGATGGAAACTCCACCAAATACGGCCATGGTTTTGATGCGTGATGGTAAATTGAATGAAAAAAGTTGAAAAACTTCATCCACTTGAACGGCCAACTCACGGGTGGGAACCAAAACAAGCACTTGCACAAAACGATTCCGGTTGGCAGGGCGTTGTTGAATTAATTGCAATATTGGCAACACATAACTCATCGTTTTTCCAGAACCTGTTTGTGCAACGCCCAAGACGTCTTTTTTCTGTAAAACAGCTGGAATTACGCTCTCTTGTATCGGATAAGGGTTTAAATATTCTTGATTCGAAAGTGTTTTTAATAACTCTTCGGATAATCCAAGTTTTGAAAATGGCATATGTTGATCGTTTATGAAAATTAACGGATAATATTAAAACGGAGAATGATACATTGCTGAAAAACTTACCATTCTTGTTGTTTCAAACAAAAGTACTACAATTCTTCCGAAAATCAGCTAAAAGAACGCAGACTTGGTAAGATTTCAGCCAATCCAACCGATGCATTTTCTGCGATTACAGTTATGTTTGATCTTGATTTTAAGTTGTCTGGCTTTGGATCTATGTACCAAGTTTTACAATTTGGAGAGCGATATTCCGACAAACCTGCAGCGGGATATACATTGAGAGAAGTGCCTATAATGATCAATACATCCGCTTTTCTGATGATAGAAGTTGCGTCCATAATCAGAGGAACTTCCTCGCCAAACCATACAATATGAGGGCGCAGTTGTGAACCTTTTTCGCAAAAATCTCCCGGGATAATAGGTTTTGTGCCGATGTTGTAAACCAACGACGCATCAGTTGTACTTCTCACTTTGGTGAGTTCGCCGTGGAGGTGCATTACCTTTGTAGAACCAGCTCTTTCGTGTAAATTATCCACATTTTGGGTGATTACATTTACGTCGTAAAACTCTTCCAACTGTGCAATCAACTCATGTCCTTTGTTCGGTGTTACATCGTTGAGTTGAGCCCGACGTTGGTTGTAGAAATCGAGGACAAGGGTTGGGTTTTTAGTCCAAGCATCCACCGAGCAGACATCTTCCACACGATACTCTTCCCACAAACCATCCGAATCGCGAAATGTACGAATGCCACTTTCGGCACTCATTCCAGCGCCAGATAATACAACCAGTTTTTTTTTCATGAAAATTAGTTATTGTTGGTCAACATACACAATCAATCATAAACACAATACTAATGATCGCGTTGCATGATGTTATTTGTTAGCTCAATCAGTTGGTTTTTGTTCTCCGGATTCACATCTATAGCTTTTAGGTATTGTTGCGCTTTGTCATAATAAGCGTTCATCAACTTTTCGGTAATTTCTTTTAAGTTGAGTTCTTCGTAAATCCCTTTTACCACATCAAACTTCTCTGTTGGGTCAAAATTGGTGCTCGAAAAGTAGTGTTGTAGTGTTTTTAAGTTCTCACCTTCGGCTATTTCAAGTGCTTTCAGGTATAAATAGGTCTTTTTGTTTTCACGAATATCCCCGCCATTTGTTTTGCCAAATTTAGTTACATCGCCAAAAACATCCAACAGATCGTCCATTAATTGAAAAGCTAAGCCGATGGTCTCTCCAAAAAGATAGATATTTTTCTGATTTTCAACAGAAGCATTTGCTGTAATAGCACCCGCTTTGAGGCAAGCACCAATTAAAATAGCAGTTTTCAGACGAATCATCTCAATATACTCTTCGATGGTAACGGAAGCTTTTGTTTCAAAATCCATATCCATTTGCTGACCTTCACAAACGCCAATAGCGGTTTCATTCAACAGTTTTACCAGATATTTAAGTTGCTCTTTTTCGTACATCATCAAATGGTCGTACGCCATTGCAAAAAGCGCGTCTCCAGAGAGGATCGCCACACTTTCGTTCCACTTTTTATACACCGTTTCTACACCTCTTCTGATGGGAGCTTTGTCCATAATATCATCGTGAATCAGGGTGAAATTGTGAAACATTTCGAGGGAAACTGCTGGAATGAGCGATTCGTTTACATTGCCTTCAAATAGCTGACAGGAGACCAACGAGAGCAGCGGACGAAGTCTTTTTCCGCCTTGGTTCATGGTGTACTGGATGGGGTTGTATAAAAGAGCGGGCTCTGATTTGAATTTTAAACCAGAGACCTCTTTTGATATTTTTTCAATTAATTCGTCAATGTTGTATTTCATAAATTAGTTGATGATATAGGTTGTGTTTTTTAAAATCTGTTGAATTCCTTCGTCAATGGTGGTCAGCGGACGATTCAAAAGTTCTTTCATTTTGGTAATGTCTGGAAGTCGGCGGAGCATATCTCCTTCGGCGAGTGGAGGCAAGTAGATAAGTTCAGATTTAGAGTTTGTGAGTTCAATAATTTTATGAGCCAAATCTATAATTGAAATCTCATTATCGTTGCCAATGTTTACCACATCATTTACCATCAAGTTGTCGTAAGCTGTTCGTAAACAAGCATCTATGTTGTCGTCGATGTGACAAAATGTTCGAGATTGCAATCCGTCGCCATAAATTGAGATGGGTTCATTCTTGAGCGCTTTGGCAATAAAACGTGACATAACAAAATCGGGCGATTGCTTAGGCCCGTATGTGTTAAAGAATCGAAAGATGGTATATTCCAGACCAAACTCTTTGTGATACGAGCGCATAAACGATTCGCCCACGTTTTTCACTACCGCATAAGGAACTCTTGAGTTTAGCGGAGTAGTGTGTTCGTTTTGTGGAAAACTAACAGGTTCGCCATAAACTTCCGACGAAGAGGCAAAAAAGACTCTTTTTATGGATGAGTTTTTTGCAATATCTAAAATGTTTTTAAACCCTTGAATGTCGTTTAATACTTTATACGGATTTAATTGGGTGCGTTCAACTCCGACAACGGCTGCATAATGAAAAACAAAATCAAATTGTATAGAGAGCATAACCTGCGAGATATCGTTGTAATTGTTTACATCTGCTTTTATAAAACGCCAATTTTCGGCAGGTGCAGGAAGTTTGTTCAAGCTTCCAGTAGAAAGATCATCCACGATGATGACATAATTATCGGGATCTGAAATTAGTTTTTCTGCGAGTCTACTTCCTACAAAACCGGCACCGCCAGTAACGAGTATTTTTCTCATATCAATATTTTTAGTGTATTAACTGTAAAAGGTATTCGCCATATCCACTTTTACGTAATGGTTCGGCAATTTTTTTTAGTTGGTCGGCATCGATGTAACCCATTCTGTAGGCAACTTCTTCGATGCATCCGATTTTTAATCCTTGACGATCCTCAACTACTTGTACAAACTGAGAAGCATCTATCAACGATTTAAAAGTACCTGTGTCTAGCCAAGCAGTGCCTCTGCCAATAATGCCCACACTGAGTTTTCCTTGTTCGAGATAATATTTGTTTACATCTGTAATTTCGTATTCACCGCGTGCACTTGGTTTGAGGTTTTCTGCAATTTCAACCACTGAGTTGTCGTAATAATATAACCCAGGAACTGCATAATTTGATTTTGGATGTATAGGTTTCTCTTCAATGGAGATAGCTCTGTTTTGATCGTCAAATTCAACCACTCCATAACGTTCGGGATCGGATACATGATAGGCAAAAACAACTCCACCAACGGGATCACTGTTTTGTTGAATCAATTTTTGAAAACCAGATCCGTAAAAAACATTATCGCCTAAAATAAGTGCTACTTTATCGTTGCCTATAAACTCTTTTCCTAACACAAATGCTTGGGCAAGTCCGTTGGGAACTTCTTGAACTACGTATGAAAACTTACAACCCAAACTGCTGCCATCGCCTAATAATCGTTCAAAATGTGGCAAATCGGTGGGCGTGGAGATGATTAAAATCTCACGAATTCCCGACATCATCAACACACTCAAAGGGTAATATACCATAGGTTTGTCGTAAATGGGCATTAGTTGCTTGCTTACTGCCAATGTAAGTGGGTGTAATCGTGTGCCAGATCCA
The DNA here is from genome assembly GCA_038240835.1 of Bacteroidales bacterium. Lineage (GTDB taxonomy): Bacteria > Bacteroidota > Bacteroidia > Bacteroidales > WCHB1-69 > JBAXTE01. The sequence goes on from JBBRGJ010000066.1 coordinate 13,938, forward strand.
CCAGCTAGAATAATTCCTTTCATAAAGACGTGCTTTAAAATGTTAAAATAATTTATAAATCCATTTGAAATATAGAGATGGAAAATTTCCGTATTCCAATTAAATCAATTAAAATTATCTGATTCAATGATACAAAAGTACGATTAATTATTACTTAACATGTCCTTGTTTGGTAATTTTTAATGCCAATCGAGTTTGAAAATTAGAGATTTTGTGTTGGGTAACTTATTTTATTTGCCAATAATTCTAAGATTTGAACGTTAATTCATTGAAAGACAAACTTCTGAAAAGTAGTTGTTTGGTTCCATCTCAAAATAAATATTACTTTTTCGACAAAAAATTAACATCATTCGGTCGAGTTCTGCTTGATTTTTCTTAACTTTGCATGAATTATTTAAAACCAAAATAGTATGACAGCTCATTCATTAAAGAAATTTTTTGCCGTTTTATTATCAATTATTGTGTTGATAGTTACTACACTTAGTGTTTTGGCCATTTGGGAAATCATCGATGTGAAAGATATATTTGGCCGTGCTTTTTCGAGCCTACTTATCGTTTTTGTTGCCTCTGCTGTAATTCTTTTTCTTTTTACAGTTCTTTATCCGGTAGGACCTAAAAACGACAATTCGAATCCGCCGAGTGTTTCTTAAAATATATTCTATAAGCACTATACTCAAGAATGGTTGCCTTTTTAAAACGAGGTGATAGTCCTGATGTGAATAAAAACAATCAATTTTTTTCGAGATTTTCTGATTGAATAATGTTGATTGTTTCCTGTTTTTATGAAATTATTTTTGCATTTGCAATTGTTTTCTGAAAACCAACCAAATAATAAAAAACTGCTTTTAAAAATGGAGTTCTCTATAACAAATAGCTCCATGGATAAAATCAAATAACATTTAAAAAATTAAAAATGCGAAGAGTACTTGTTGCTACCGGTGGAGGCGACTGTCCCGGATTAAATGCTGTAATTAGAGGGATTGTTAAACGTGCATCCTTAGAAAAAGATTGGGAAGTTATTGGATCAATAGAGTCTTTTAATGGAATTTTACGAGAGCCTACCGAAATCGTTGTTTTAGACGAAAAAGCGGTTGCCGGAATTCACGTTCAAGGGGGAACCATCATTGGAACAACAAATAAAGGAGGTCCATTTGCTTGGCCAATTCACGATTCTAATGGAAATTGGTCTACCGTAGATCGCTCGGACGAGATGATTCGTAAGCTCCAATACATGGGCGTTGATGCGGTAATTAATATTGGAGGAGATGGCTCTCAGAGAATCTCGCAAATTTTTCATGAAAAAGGGCTAAATATCATCGGTGTCCCTAAAACTATCGATAACGATTTAAGTTCTACCGATTTTACATTTGGTTTCCAAACTGCCGTTCAAATTGCGACCGAAGCGGTGGATAAATTAGTTACAACTGCGGCTAGTCACAATAGAGTTTTTATTCTAGAAGTGATGGGTCGTGATGCAGGTTGGATTGGTCTACACTCTGCGATTGCTGGGGGTGCAAACATCTGTTTGATTCCAGAAATTCCTTATAACTTAGATTCTATTATCGAAAAAATAAACAGCAGATACAGCAAAGGAAGAGGTTTTTGTATCATCGTTATTTCCGAAGGTGCTAAACCTGTCGGAGGAGGCGTAACTGGAGCAGAAAGTGGAGAAGTTGGCAATGAGAACTTCCGGTTGGGTGGCGTTGGCGATAAGTTGAGAGCTGATTTGGTAGCTGCTGGTGTGCCTCAAGATGTGCGTGTTACCGTTTTGGGTCACTTGCAACGTGGAGGAATTCCAATGGCATTTGACCGAGTATTGGCTTCTCAGTTTGGCGTAAAAGCCTTTGAGATGGTGCTTGAGAAAAAGTTTGGACAAATGGTTGCTTACCGCCATCCAAACACAATTTCAGTTCCATTTGCAGATGCAATTAATAAAATGAACTTCGTTGACCCCAAAAGCGACATTGTGAACAATGCTCGTGGAATGGGAATCTCCTTTGGAGACTAACAGAGATTTTGTTCTTACAAAAAAAGCCGAATGATAAAATTTTATCATTCGGCTTTTTTTTGATGTCTGTTTTTTTGAGATGGTTACAAAAGT
>JBBRGJ010000067.1:0-15932 GCA_038240835.1 Bacteroidales bacterium
ATTGTCAATATTTATTCCTGCAGGAACGGGATTGTTTGCATTTACCCAATTTATGGCATCTGCAAGCAACTGGTGCTCACGTTCGGTGCGGTCGTCGGAATATCCAATCGGATTATTGGTCTCATTGAATGGTTGAAAATAACCACGTGGATGAGAGTCTTGGTAAGATGAATTTGAAGTAGCAGGGTTGCTGCAAGAAGGATAATGAGTACTGGTAATATTTAGCATTCCGTAAGAGATTTCGTTGTAATACGATTTTAGAGAACTTACTGAAGGATCGTTCATCACCTGGTCGTAACTTGCACGAGTGGTTGAAATTTCAGAATCATCTGCAAATCGGATATAGATGATTACGTTATTAATAACCCCAAGAGGATTCACTTTTGCGGGACCTTTTTTTGTTGGTGGATAAAAAGCGTCTCTTCTACGTTTGTACTCTTCCTTCGAAATCTTTGTCCATGGCGACAACTCATCGATTGATTGAGGATCTACCTCCCCAACTCGATAGGTAGAAGCCATAATTTTATCACCACGATTCACGGCATAATAATACCATGCATCTTTGGTGCCTTGAATAATGGAATAACCCGCTTCGTCGTGAATCCAGTTAAAGAATTCATCGCCCGAGGTAAAACAGGAAATTATTTTACCATTGGGTTGAGTGATTTGATGTGGTTGATTGGTGATATATGCTGCAAATACGGTTCCCCATATTAACATTGCAGCAAAAAAAAGTGTTATTTTTTTCATTGATAATTTATCTATATTATTTTACAATAAACAAAAATACATCTTTTTTTTTCTTTTGATAACAAACAAACTTTATTTTTTTATTTGTAACAGAATAATAACAGTTTGAAGATGTTTTTATCACTTTTTAGAAGCTGTCATTCAAATAGGTAAATAAAAAAAAGACTGCTATATTTTAGCAGTCTTCACCTTTTGAGGGAAAGGTAGTAAGTGGATTTATTTAACAATTACAAAGCGAATCGAGGGAACGAAAAACTCTTCGCAACTAAGGGTTACCACATACGTATTTTGAGGGAAATGATCCGTATTTATTTCAAGATGATTCAGCCCTATCATTAGGTTGATTTTTTCACGAAAAACCTCAGCTCCTGTCATCGAAGTAACGATTAACATCCCTTCTGAGTTTTTCGGACTATTAATATCGATAAACAAGTGGTCGATGGCTGGATTAGGGAAAACATGAATCGATCCGGAGAGAATCTCTTCATTAAAGCACGATGTGCTTATTGGAGCATATAGGGTAGCTCGCCCATCAAAGTCCACTTGTTTTAATCGATAATAATTTAATTGGTTTTTTTTATTTTTAAAATCATTGACTTTATACTGAACAAGACTATTGCTGTTTCCTGCACCTGATACTTTTGTAATAAATTGCCAATCTTTTCCATCGGTACTTGCCTCTACTTCAAAATAGTCATTATTGACTTCTGTAGCGGTTTCCCAGACTATTTCAACAATCTCATTTTCGCAAGTGGCTGTAAATAAAATGAGTGAAACTGGGAGTGTAGATGATGATTTCTCAATGGCTCCCATTTTGGGATTTCCGCTTCTGATATTTCCAAAATAATCATCGGGAACTGTCGAGTTAATGGGCGAAGAGAGCGCATTTAAAGTATTGGAGGGGGTGTAATCTTCTGCAATAATACTGGTTGGATCCAAAAACAAAGGGTCGTTGATTAAACTATGAATGCCCATGGTTAGTCCACTAACACCTCCTTTTAAGTTGTTGTAATCTTCGGTTAAACTAGTTGTAGTAATTACTTTCATCGATAAATTTTCAGTTCCTCCTGTCCGGGTATTGTAAAAAATATTATCGCGTACATCTCGTGAATTTGTGGTTGATACAGATGAATAATAAGCCATGGATGTGCCGTTAACGGTTGTCCCAGTAAAAGAGACCGTATTGTGATATATCTTATTTGTAGACGTTTGTGAACAATTGTCTTGAATCCCATACACATCTGCATTCGTGGTGTTTTGCGACACTGTAACGATGTTATTTATTACCGTATTCAGTTGGGTCGTAGACGTTGAAAAAAGTTTGATTCCCACAATATCTCCCCCGTTGGAAGTATTACTTTTTAATGTGTGAATAAAGTTCTTTTCAATCAGCGAGAGCACACTACTAGCACCCGAATGATAAATTCCGATGACATCTTTGCTTCCTGTGCCGGTATAACTAAGTTGATAGATGTTGTTTTTGCTGATATTCTTGCTCTTATCGCTACCCGCATATATTCCACATAATTCCGACCCAACGCCTGGACCGCCCACTGATGTTAAATTTCGTATGATGTTGTTTTTACAACTCACTACTTTGGTTTGGATAAAGCCAATTCCAAACATTCGAGCTTGTGCTCCAGCGGGATTAGAGGTGTTATGTATGGAGTTTTCAATATCTCCTCCAATTATATTATTATCGCAGAACAAGCTGAGTGTGCTATTAAAATTGGTGCTAATTCCATCAAAATTGACGCCACCCGTACTGCTGTTTGCTAAGGTTATTCCTCCAAGTGTATTATCTGAGATAGTTCCTCCTTGACCGGTATTGCCATTATAAATTCCATAGACTTCGCAACGCCCACTGCCAGCTCCCGTAAACAGAATTGAACCCGTTGTGGTTTGTGAGCCTATTTGGTTGTGGTTTGCGTTTATCAATGCAGATCCGTTGATTTCGATTCCGCAAAATGCTAAAGATAAAACACTATTATCGCCTGTAGTTTGACTAATGTTGGCAATGGTATTGTACTGCACTGTTCCACTTTGTGAGATACAAATACCACTAAATTTATTATTGGCACTGCCTGGCGTAATGGTGTAAAGCCCACTTCCAGAGGAATTGTCTCCGCCAATAGTATTGTACTCTACGATGTTGCCTGTACTCGTAATATTTGTGAACAGAATTGCACATTGTTTGGCGGATAGCGAGATGGGGGATGTTTGATAGAATTTATTGTGACTAATTGTCCAGTTGGTATTGCCCGAATAGATATAAATCCCATTGCTTGGAATTGCGGTAGTGGCTCCGTAATTATAAATTTCACATTGTGTTACAGTGTTAAACGAGTTTTCATTTCCCGATGAAGAGCCGTAACTGTAAATCCCTTTTGAGGGAACTCCTGCGGATGAATTGCCAATTTTGCAGTTGGATATTGTGTTGTAATCATTTCCGCTCAACGAACCATAACTGCCCAGGTAAATTGTTCCGCCTTTTGTTGAATTATCGGTGGTGGACGAGCCTAAAACTGTACAGTTGGTAATTGTGTTGTATTTTGCCGTGTAATATATTTTTATGGTGGATGTTTCGGCGGTGGATGAAGTGCTTAAATTTTGGATAATTAAACTACTGGTTCCATTCATTATTCCATCAATGGTTACACTGTCGGCACCATTTAATGTAATAATGGCTCCAGCGTCTTTTGTCCCGCTAATGGTTCTGTTTCCCGAAGGAATAATTCGTAATGAACTCCACGATCTGTCGTTTAATACCGTAGTTCCAGTTTCTATTAATAAATCGGATGTAATAGTCACCGTTATTGTTCCACCAGTGGCTCCATTCAGTGCTTCAAATGCTCCTCCGGTATTGGTGAGCGAAGTGTAAGTGTTGTTTATTCCGGCCGGAATAGCTCCCGAAATGGATACTTGTCCATAGCTTTGGTTTGTTGTTGCAATTGCAAACATACATATAAAAATGTACTGAATTAAGTTTGTTTTTTTCATTGTACCCTCGTTGAAATTATTAATTTTTGCTCACATAGATTTCTTCCTCTAAAAAATCTACGGCAAAGATAACTCGTGTGCTTCCGTGGGACAAATAAAGGCTGTCGCAATTCATGAATCACGACATGGGATTATGCAACTATCTAAAAATCAACACACAACCAACAACCCAATCTAAATATTAACGGGCAATATTTTCCAGAATTTACTAAAATCACATGGTATAAACTGCAGTTGGAGGGTGTTGAAAAAATCCAAAATCAAAGATTTTTAGAAATTCAAACAAGATGTTTCCAATAAAAATTAGCAGTGTAAACTTTTCGAATAACGCAGAGTTTTTACTTTTGCAACGATCTGGTTATATCCACATTTTCAAAAACGAGAATAGGGAACGTTAACATCAACTGATTTTTAATCAGGAGATGATGTAAGCATGAAAAATTAATAGAGGCACTATAAATTAGCTGATTTATATTCGGAAGGAGTAACTCCTGTGGCTTTTTTAAATGCAGTAATAAAGGTAGAACGGGAATGAAATCCTGCAGAATTGCCAATGCCTTCGATGCTATATTGCTTTCCGATGGTCGTTTTCAGTATTTCAATCGCCTCTTTTATCCGATATTCGTTGATAAAACTAAAAAAGTTCTTTTCAAATCGCTCGTTGATTACAATGGAGAGATATTTTTGATTTGAGTTGATACTTTCTGCCAATTCGGTAATGGTAAGCGAGGGATTTAGATAAGGTTTTTGTTCGACCATTATCTGAAGTAAAGCAGAAAATATTTGATCTTTCTTTTCGCTGCTTAACCCCACCGAATTTTGAGCGAATGGTTTCTCTTCTGGAAGAATTTCGGTTTCTAAAATCCCTTCATTTCTTTCTGATTTTGCGTAATTATTGGAGCTATCGGATTGTGCAGTTACTAATCGGTAAATATCGGCTTGTTTGATGGCAAAAAAGCCCAAAAATCCCGTAAATGCAACCATCTCTGTGTAATATAAAATATCTGTTAGGGTTGTATTTTGTCCCAAATTAAAATTTACAATATTAAAGATGATCATAAACGCAATAAAAACGCCAATAAACCATCGAATCCAACTCATTTTAGCTTCATCGGTGTTGCTAAAATAATTTTCAATCTCTTTTAAGTGATTGCGATATGTTTTGATGATTAAATATCCATAATAAAATAGTTGGAGAACGGGCACCACTAAAAGGGAAACGGCATTCATATAAAAATAAATATCTAGCAATTGAAGCGTTGCTTCTTTTTGCCGGCCATAGTGGAGTATAATCAATAGCAGATTCACTATAAACATTGAAATCAAAATCAACGTTGGAACAAAAAAATGCCATTGGTCTTTCTTGTCCTTCTTTCGAGTAGTTGCGGTTAGCGATTTTATATACAAGTACGAATAGGGAGAAATGTATAAAAATGCAGGAATGTACAAAAAAATAAAAAATTTGGAAAAGCCACTCTTAAATGAAGAGGTAAAAGCGATGATTGAAATTATGGTGAAGACAATCATCAAATATAAAACAAACCGATTTGATTTGGGATTGATCTTTTGCTGTAAAATCGTTTGGAGTAGTATGTATATCGAAAACAGCAACATGATAAAATGTGCCATTTGATTTATAGATATTGTTTGATTGAAAAACATTTTATAAAATCTTGTTTGCTGATTTGAAATTTCCTTACAAATGTAGCTAAAATATTGGAACAAGGATATAAAAATGCGTTAAAACAAATATTCCCAAGTACTTTGGTTTTTTATGAATAACGCAGCGTTTGCGATTTTACAACGGTCTCTAATTATCTTTTTTATTTTGAATCAAAAAAAGGGCAGAATTCAAAAAAATGATTTCTGCCCTATACTTAAATTTATTCAATGACTAATTTTTCAACTTTCCCAACAGTCAAATCACTTCTAACAAGTTTCACAATATAAACGCCATTAGATATCCTCTTTAATAATTAAGTAGATATCGAAAACGGTTGTCAATTTCTGAAAATTTATTTTTATGATAATGAAAATCAGACCTGTTAATTGGGAAAAATGAGGGAAAAATAATAAAAAAGAGGTGTCAAAATTGGTGTCTATTGAATATTTTTTTGTAATTTTGCACTTCTAAATATAAAAATGTTTTCTGATGATAAATATCACACTTCCAGACGGCACTGTAAAAGAATACGAAAAAGGAATTTCGGGGTACGAAATTGCACGCAGTATTAGCGAAGGATTAGCTCGTAATGCTATTTCTATCGTTGCAAACGGACAAACTGTTGAACTTATGCGCCCCATCAACGAGGATGCAAAAATAAAAATATGCACATGGAATGATCCAGAAGGAAAAGCCACATTCTGGCACTCTTCGGCTCACTTAATGGCAGAAACTATTGAAATATTGTTCCCTGGTGCAAAATTTGGCATCGGTCCTGATATCGAAAACGGATTTTATTACGACATCGATTTTATGGATTATACCGTCACTCCGGAAGATTTTCCACGAATTGAGAAAAAATTCATGGAGTTAGCTGCTGAGAAACAAACGTTTACTCGAATTGACAAAACAAAAGCAGAGGCATTAGAATATTTCACAACCAAAGGCGATGAATACAAGCAAGAGCTTATCAGCGACTTAACCGATGGCACCATTACTTTTTACCAAAGTGGCGTATTTACCGATTTATGTAGAGGGCCTCACCTTGCAGATACATCCATTATCAAAGCATTTAAAGTTTTGAGCATTGCAGGCGCTTACTGGCGTGGCGATGAAAAACGCAAACAACTTACTCGTTTATATGGAATCACTTTTCCTAAACGCAAAGAGTTGGATGAATACTTGGTATTATTAGAAGAAGCTAAAAAACGAGATCACCGAAAATTAGGAAAAGAACTTGAACTGTTTATGTTCTCACAACGAGTGGGCTCTGGTTTGCCAATTTGGTTACCTAAAGGAGCTGCACTTCGCGAACGTTTAGAAAATTTTCTTAAAAAGGTTCAAAAAGACTATGGTTACGAGCAAGTAATCACTCCTCATATTGGCAACGTAGAATTATACAAAACTTCGGGTCACTATCAAAAATATGGCGAAGATTCATTCAGACCTATCACTACTCCGGTCGAAGGTGAAGAGTTTTTCTTAAAACCAATGAACTGTCCTCACCACTGCGAAATTTACAACTCAAAACCACGCTCCTATAAAGATTTGCCCATTCGTTTGGCTGAATTTGGCACTGTGTATCGCTACGAACAAAGTGGCGAGTTGCATGGATTGACCCGAGTAAGAGGTTTTACTCAAGATGATGCTCACCTTTTTGTCCGCCCCGACCAACTGTTGGAAGAGTTTGAAAAGGTAATTGACATTGTATTGTATATTTTCAAAACATTAAAGTTTGAAAATTTCACCACTCAAATATCTCTTCGCGATCCCAACAACAAGGAAAAATATATTGGCAGCGACGAAAACTGGGATAAAGCTGAGAAAGCGATCATGCAAGCCGCAGAAGAAAAAGGGTTAACCACCGTTGTTGAAATTGGCGAAGCCGCTTTTTACGGACCCAAACTCGATTTCATGGTTAAAGATGCAATTGGTCGTAAGTGGCAATTGGGAACCATTCAGGTGGATTACAACTTGCCCGAACGTTTTGAATTGGAATACACAGGCAGCGACAATCAAAAACATCGCCCAATCATGATTCATCGTGCGCCATTTGGCTCTATGGAACGATTTGTGGCGGTATTGATAGAGCATACTGCGGGAAATTTCCCATTGTGGTTAACTCCCGAACAAGCAATCATATTACCGATTGGCGAAAATCAATCAGAATACGCAGAAAAAGTAAGAAAACAACTTTCGCTTCAAGACATTCGTTGCTCAATTGACAATAGAAACGAGAAAATTGGAAAAAAAATCAGGGATGCTGAAATTAAAAAAGTTCCGTTTATGCTGATTCTAGGCGAGAATGAAGAAATAGACAACACTGTTTCAATAAGAAAACATACCGAAGGCGATAAAGGTATCATGAAAATTGATACATTTGCAAAACTTATAAACGATGAAATTGCTTCATTGTTATCAGAGAACTAACAAACAATCAAACAGGATTCAATAAATAATTGTATCTCAGAATTATTCACAAAAAGAAAGGAATACAGCTATAGCAGCAATGATTCACAAGTCGGGCTTTCACCGAAATGCTCCCAGAGTTAAGGAGCAGCCCCACAAAATTAACGAACTAATTACCGCTCAGGTGGTAAGATTGGTAACTGATGACGGTCCAACAATCATGAACTTTAGAGATGCATTGGACTTAGCTAAAAAACAAGATTTAGACTTGGTGGAGATTTCTCCAACAGCTAATCCTCCTGTTTGTAAGATTTTGGATTACCAAAAATTTCTTTATGAATTAAAGAAAAAACAAAAAGAGATTAAAGCCAAAACTGCCAAAGTAGTGGTTAAAGAGATTCGTTTAGGGCCAAATACCGACGATCATGATTTCAACTTTAAAGTTACGCATGCCATTAGTTTCCTAAAAGAGGGAAACAAAGTGAAAGTAGACGTTTTCTTTAAAGGAAGAATGATCATTTACAAAGAAAAAGGAGAGATAAAATTATTAAAATTCGCACAAGCATGCTCTGAATTCGGCAAACCAGAACAACTTCCAAAATTGGAAGGCAAGCGAATGATAATGATTCTTACTCCAAAAAAATAAAGAGGATTTTTGAAAAATCAATTTTTTGAGACAGATGAAATTTTAAAACCACAGTTTACCTCTGTAAATGAGGATTTTAAAATTGAAATCTAACGCTGAAAAATGAATTTTCAGAATCCGATAAAAATATTAACTACAACTACAGTCATTAACCTTTTAAATCGACTAAAATGCCAAAAGTAAAGACCAAGTCCGCTGCAAAGAAACGATTCACTTTCACGGGGACAGGTAAAATAAAACGTAAACACGCTTATAAAAGCCACATCTTAACCAAAAAATCAACCAAACGTAAACGTAACCTAGGTTACTCAGCAATCGTTGATCCAACGGATTTGAGAAAAGTAAAACGTATGTTAGTCTGTTAGTTCGCTAACGGAGTCATTAACCCTTGTAAATAGCAGTCAAGAGTTGCTGTAATTTGCAACCGCTATTACAAAAATTAAATGGAGATTAAATTATGCCAAGATCAGTAAATCATGTAGCTTCAAGAGCTAGAAGAAAAAAAATACTAAAATTAACTCGTGGTTACTTCGGAAGACGTAAAAACGTTTGGACAGTAGCTAAGAATACCTGGGAAAAAGGTCAACAATACGCGTATCGCGATAGAAGAGTTAAAAAACGTAACTTTAGAGGATTATGGATTATCCGTATCAACGCTGGCGTTCGTCAGTATGGTATGACCTATTCCGTATTCATCGGAAAATTAGCAAAACACAACATCGGATTAAACCGTAAAGTATTAGCTGATTTAGCGATGAACCAACCTGAAGCGTTCAAAGCCATCGTTGATAAAGTAAAATAGAGTATTGTATAAATTTCGTAGTTGTAAGTTATACGTAAAAAGCCACTGAAAAGTGGCTTTTTTGTGTTTAATATTTTGCGAAGTTGGTGCGGCTGTGCGAAGTTTGCAACTTCGCACGTGTATTTTAGCACCAACTTAAGATAACTTATTTTTATAATCCTCGTGAGAAAAAGATTTAATCATCACAAACTCATCTTCTTCGGTCCAAATACCAATGGACGGATGACTTACGCCGTTGAAAAAGGAGGTTTTGACCATGGTATAATGAATCATATCATCAAATACAATCTGATCGCCAGGCTCCAAAGGCTCTTCGAACGAGTAATCACCCATGCCCATGAAATCTCCTGCGAGACAAGAATTTCCACCCATACGATACGTTGGTTTCCCTTCTACCCCATCGGTTGCATTTAATATTTTCGGTTTGTAAGGCATCTCTAAACAATCGGGCATGTGGCAGGTAAACGAAACATCGAGCATGGCCACATTAATTCCTTTTGAATTGATGATATCCTGAACTGTTGAGACCAAAAAACCAGTTTGCCAACCAATGGCTTCGCCAGGTTCTAAAATAACTTCCTCTAAATTTGGATATCGAGATTTAAAATCTTTGAGCAACTGAATTAGGTGAACCACATCGTATCCTTCGCGGGTGATGTGGTGACCGCCGCCCATGTTGAACCATTTACACTGTTTGATGAGGTGAGAGAATCGTTTCTCTAACTCTACTAAGGTGCGTTCCAAGACAAAAGAATCGTTCTCGCAGAGCACATGAAAATGCAAACCATCAATTCCTTCGGGAAGTTTCTCTTCAAATTGATCGATGGTAATTCCCAATCGCGAACCGGCAATGGCAGGATTATACAAATCGGTGTCTACTTCGGAATATTCTGGATTAATTCTCAGACCAAAAGAGACTTGCTTTGGAAAAGCCTTTGCACGTTCTTTGTACCGATGCCACTCGCTCAGCGAATTAAAGGTGAAATGGCTGCTGTACATCAACATATCTTCAAAATGAGCACTGGAAACGACAGGACAATAGGTATGAGCATCTCTTCCCATCTCATCATAAATCAATTTTGCTTCGTTTAACGAACTGGCAGTAGCTCCCGACAGAAATTCGCCCACCAGTGGAAAAGTACTCCACATGGAATAGCCCTTCAACGCACAGATAATTCGAACACCAGCCTCCTGTTGAACCAAATTAAGGATTTCTAAATTAACTCGTAACGAACGCTCGTCAAGAACGTAACAAGGGGAAGGAATTTCACTAAAATTGATACTCATCGCTATATTTTTCTGCAAAGTTATTTCTTTCCAATACAATAAATTCAAATTCTCGAAGTTTTTTATCATAACAATCAAAAAAAATGTTAAATTTGCACTATGAATAATAGAGAAAAAAATATTGGCAAAAAGATACTTTTACAAATAACGATAGTTTGCGTTGTATTATCTCTCTTTTCTTGCTCTAGAGAAGAGAATAAAAAAAGTTTGCGCAACCAAACAATCAGCGAATTGGTATTGCCTGCCACGATAAATTTTTCAGAGTCCGATTCTTCCATCAGAGAGTCGTTAAGCGCAGATCTATCCTCACAGTTGAACGAGTTGAATAAAAACCAAGTAAAGGATCACTCAAAAATCAAATACAACTATCAGGATAAGTGGAATATTGGCTACAAAATAAAATCGGAAAAAGATTTTGACATCATGGTCGTAGAACAACAAGGAGATGCAAAAATAAAATGTTTGATTACCATTAGCAAAAAGGCACCTATCCGAATTATTTCATCCATTATTGTTGCCTTAAACAATTATCAAGAGGATAAAGGTATCCTTGAATCTGAAAATTGGACTTCTGAAATATCAACGGATTTAGAGGTGAAGGTGAAAAAACATTACGAAAAAATCATGGACGAAAACGAGGTAACAAAACCGGGTTCGAACATTGTGAACAACCATGATCTTTATAAAATTTTACCCGATGGCAAAATAGAAATTATCTCTAAAAGTGATGTGACAAAAAAAGACAGCACCTTGACTGTAAAATATGATGTGGTGATTATATTTATGACCAAACCAGCCGATGGAGCACCTCAATTGAGCGAAGACTGGTTATTATACAACACCGAAGTAGAAAATTACTGTGCTACAGTGGGCATTCAAGTGCAATATTGCTATGAAAACTTTTCGAATGTGGGTATTTTAGGACCCCGAAAAAGAGTAGTTTCTAAATTAAATATCCAAAAAATTGTTGATCAACATAGCTCTGGATATATATTCACCAGCGATGATACACCCTTAATTTTTGTCCCTTTTGGGCCGTCCGAGGAGACCATCAAATTCATTAAGCAGTATTACAAAATATTGATGTAACCACTATTGTTTTACCAATACATCATCCGGTGAAATCAAAAATTATCTTGTTATCATTTTTCTTTTTTGCAATAGGATCGTTTTTTATCCAATTAAGCGCTCAATCTTTTGATGACAAGCTCACCGAAATCAAAAATTTTGGGACCAATCCTGGTAATTTAAAAATGATGATCTTTGAGAACATCGAAGAAAAAACGCAACGACACCCCCTAGTAATCGCCCTGCACGGTTGTAGCCAAAAAGCAGATGATTTTGCCCAAATTTCGGGCTGGAACAAAATTGCCAACAACAATCAGTTTTATATGTTGTATCCGCAACAAAAGACAATAAACAACTTCACATCCTGTTTCAATTGGTTTCTAAAAGATGACATTGAAGGGAAAGACGGAGAAAGTTTTTCAATTTTTGAGATGATAACCTACATGAAGCGCAACTATCCCATCGATACAACTCAAATATTTATCACGGGAGTTTCTGCTGGCGGGGCAATGAGTGTGGTATTGATGGCAAACTATCCTTCCATCTTCAACACAGGAGCTATTTACGCGGGTTGTGCGTATGGTATTGCAAATAGTTTGAGTGATGGTTTCAAAATCATGAATGGAACAAAAAAAGCTACCTTAAAAGAGCTCTCAGGTTTTGTGACCAATCTACACAAAACAGATTCCACCGTTGTTTACCCCAAAATAATCATCTTACAAGGAGAGGACGACAAGGTGGTACATCCAAAAAATGCAGAATTACTAAAAAACCAATGGTGCAAAATTCATCAACTTGACACAGCTGCCACGTATACCTCAACGCATCCATTGGATTCAAACATCACTAAATATCAATACGTTAACACCAAAGGCGAACCCATTGTAACACTTTACAAAATTGCAGAACTGGGACACAAATTACTCATTTCGCCAGGAGAAGAGCCATTTAAAGGAGGAAAAATGGGAATGTTTGCAAAAAGAAGTAATTTCCATAATACCTATCAAATTGCGTTAGATTTTAATTTGATAACAAAATAGAAGTTCAACTGAGGAATTATTCACCACAATTTTTACAAATATCGTAATTTTTTCTACTTTTCAACACGTTTTTACGAAATGTGCGAGTTTTTTCGTTTTTCACAAGTACTTCAAAATCATTTTCTAAAATATTCCCAACAGCGAAGTCAGCATCTTTGTCGTAACAGCAAGGCAATACATCGCCATTCCAAGTAACAACCGATGACGACCACAAACGATTGCACCCTTTTTTCTGTTGATTTTTCAATACCCAACCATTTTCAGAATTATAAAGATATCTTAAATGTTTTGGATGTGAGGGGAGCAATGCATTGGCATCGTTGGGCGCATAGAATTGTGCTTTTTTAAATTCCACTTCATCCACACCTGCATTAATGGCCAACGATTTAATTGTATCGAGACTATTTTCGGTAGATTTAAGCAACAATACTTGAGCGATAATGAGTGGAGTTTTGCTCTCCCCTTTTGCTCGAACCATCTCATTGATTCCATCCATTACTTGTTGGAATGTGCCCCCCACACGATATTGTTGATAGGAATCTTGATCAAATCCATCCATCGATATAATTAATTTGTCGAGTTTTGCATTTTTGATTTTTTGCGCCGACGATTGGGATAAAAAATGGGCATTGGTGGACATAAAAACAAACATTTTTTTTGCTTTTGCATACAAAATCATCGCTTCAATATTGCGATGCAACATGGGTTCGCCCTGAAAGTAGAGATTTAAGTAAAACGTTTTTTTGCAGACTTTATCGATGATTTTCTCGAATTTATCCATGGATAAAAAACCATGAGGTCGTTTGATGGAGCCATTTCCGGTGGGACATTCTACACACTTTAAGTTACAATGAGAAGTAGGTTCTACCGAAATAGCCCATGGAGTGCCCCAAATAATAGGTTGCGAAAACAGATGACTAAACCATTGACTTAATTGCACTTTGATTAGATTTACAAATCGAACCCAAGTAAAACATTTCAAAAGCAATTGAAACTCAATGAAGGTATTTTTTTTCATTGCATCAATCTTTGCTGATGGAACTGGTGAACTTTTGGACAATTCGGTATTTGAAAAAAAACTCCCGAGCAACTATTCGGATAAACGAATAGGTAGGAATGGCCAATATCATTCCTGGTATTCCAGCCAATGTACCTGCAATAATAATCACAAAGAATATCTCTAATGGATGAGCATTCACACTTTTTGCATAAATATTGGGTTGCATCACCATGGCATCTAACAAGTTGACAAATACAAATACCGATAAAATTTTAACCACAAGTGGAAAGAAATCAGTATTAAAATCCATCGGCAAACCGCTTACAATGCCGATAAAAAGAGCAATGGAGGCGCCAATAAAAGGACCAATGTAGGGAATAACATTGACCATTCCGGCCAAGAAACCAATCAGCAATGCATTTTGAACACCAAAAATCCACAACAAAATAGTGTAAAGACTGCTTACGATGGAAATATCGAGTATAAGTCCCAAGAAATAACGAGTAAGCAACTTTTGGGTGGAGTTTACCACCCGTTCAATCTCATGATGATACTCCTCTTGCACGACAATAAACAAAAGTCGATAAAATATTTTACTATCCCGAAGGACAAAAAACGTAACAAACGTAATGATAAAAATGGCTCCAAAAGCAGAAGTTAGCAATCCCATGATGTTGGCAAAAATATCGGACAATTTGAACTTTGAAGCTACTTTTGTCAGTTCGACATTAACCATATCGGTTAAATTACTATTCGGTTGAATCAACCCATACGTTTTCATTTGCGACTCTAAGTTCGAAATTGGTTCTTTAAAAGCCATTTCAATAGAAGAACCATCCACATTAGAGAGCGTATTCACTTGTTTGACCAGCATCGGGATTGTGAGCGAAAAGAAAACAACAATGGTCAGCATCATCAACAGCAACGTAATTACAGCACTTAGGGTGTGTGGCAGGTGAAATTTCCAAATTTTAATTTTATCCAACGCTTTCACGATTGGATTTCCAATGAGCGACAAGACCAATGCCACCAAGATATAAAAAAATATATTAGAGAAGAACCAAATAAACAGTCCACCAAGAATTAATGTACTGATTGTGTAGAGTTGTTTTTTGTATTTCATATGTTTAATTTAAAAAATCTATAAATATTTAAGAAACAGCCACTTGATCAGTGCTAATTAGGTCAATTTTGGATTATTATGATGCCTTTCCGAGTCGCGCGAACTCTTCTTTTCAATATTCTTTTGAAGCGCATCCGTTAAATCAACGCCTGTTTGATTTGCCAAACAGATAATCACCCAAAGAACATCTGCCAATTCATCGGCTAAGTTATCATTTTTTTCTGAACTTTTGAATGATTGTTCCCCATATTTTCGTGCGATGATTCGAGCCACTTCTCCCACCTCTTCCGTAAGGATGGCCATGTTGGTCAATTCGTTAAAATATCTTACACCATACGTTTTAATCCATGCATCTACTGTTTTTTGTGCTTCCGAAATTGTCATTATTCTCTATTTTTTGAATCAATAATTAAGGTCACGGGACCGCTATTTACAAGAGCTACATCCATGTGCGCACCAAATTCGCCCGTGGTAATCTCTTTATTAATTTCCAATCCTAATTTTATAATAAAATCACGATACAAAGGAGTGGCCATTTCGGGACGAGAAGCGCGGACGTATGAAGGTCTATTCCCTTTTTTGGTGCTAGCATATAAGGTAAATTGGCTAATCAAAAGCACCTCACCACCCACTTCAACGATGGAACGGTTCATCACTCCCTCTTCATCATCAAAAATCCGAAGACGAGCAATTTTTCCACACAACCAATCAATATCCTCCATCGAATCGCCATCCTCGATGCCTAATAACACAACAAGTCCAAACCCAATTTCTCTAACTTCTTGATGATTGATGGTTACCGATGCTTTTGAAACTCTCTGAATTACTGTTCTCATTTTTTATAGTTGATTAATATATGTTACCTTTCGTTTTTTTTCAACCGCAGAGCGATGCATTGCGATGCGTTGAGCCTGTCGAAACGAGCCTGTCGAAATGGGCGCGAGGCGACGATGGGGGTCTCTCGTCACTTCTTTTTTCCCCTTTACAGACTTTGTACTTTATGGACTTTCACCTCTTCTTTTATGTCGGTGCGCTGCACCTCAGATTTTCAATAAATAACTCTTTTCTACAAAGATGTCGCTGCGCTGCAGCTTGTCTTTCATCGTCGCTATGCGGTCACTCGTTACTCGTCACTCGTCACTTC
>JBBRGJ010000068.1:0-15874 GCA_038240835.1 Bacteroidales bacterium
ACATAGAGAGCTGAACCACATAGGACACATTATGTACGCAAATAATTTTGAATTGATCTTTTAAAATATGTGTTTCATTTGTTTTAAATGAATAAAAATGTGTATATTTGTTCGTTGTTAAAGAATAAAACATGAATAAAGTGGATATTCCGGTGATACTGACCACCCCTTTTTTAGTTTTATTCAAAGAACTTATGGTATGACAAAATTACATGTTTTTTCTTCTCAAAATGAATTTGTGCCCCAAGTTGTGGCACAATTGACATGGGGCCATCAACGCCTGATACCTTAGAAGCCAATATTCTTTCTGATTTGCATTTACAAAAAATGATTCCAGATAAATTAAAGTCGGCGTTATCTACAATTGAAGAAATTGAAAACGAATTGTTGAAAAATGAAGAGTAAAACACATAGGAAAAACCACATAGGTGCATAGGGAAGTGTGTTTCATGAAATTTCCTTGATGGGAAATGGGGTACTGGTTCTATTGAAATAATTCCAGCTCAATTACAGCAAGAATTACCTGGATTAAGAGGGTTTTCGGTTTCAAGTATTCGCTATATGAGACTGTATTTTGAGGCTTGGTGTTCGTTAATTGAAGATACTTCAACCCCAAAATATCACTTATAGAGTGATGATTTTATTTTTGAAAAATAGTAGGATTCAGTGATTGTTTTGTGGTATTATTTATAGCCATATTTTCGTTAAGCATTCAACAAATCAAAAGATGTCAATTTGTAACCGTCCATTCATAAGTTCAATTTCCTCACACACTTCTTTAATCATTAAAAAAAATCAATATCTTTGCATTAAATAAAAAATAAATTATGCACATTACTATTATAGCAGGCGCTCGTCCTAATTTTATGAAAATCAGTCCAATTATTCGTGAGATAATTAAACAACATAAATTAGGCGTTTCAATTGATTATCGATTAGTTCATACGGGACAGCATTTTGATAGTGTAATGAGTGAAACTTTCTTTAAAGAATTGAATATTCCAAAGCCGGATATTAATTTAATGGCGGGTGGTGGCACACAAGCCGAGCAAACGGCAACGATCATGGTTGCTTTTGAAAAATATTTGTTAGAAAATCCTACTGATTTAGTATTAGTTGTGGGAGATGTAACTTCTACCATGGCTTGTTCTATTGTTGCAAAAAAGATGAATATTAAATTAGCGCATGTAGAAGGTGGAATACGCTCTTATGATAATACAATGCCCGAAGAAATCAATAGAAAAGTAACGGATAGTATTACGGATTACTTTTTCACTACCACTACCACGGCAAATGATATTTTATTCAAGGAAGGACATTCTGTTGAAAAGCTACATTTGGTTGGAAATGTGATGATTGATACCCTTTTGTACAATATTGATAAACTAGTTCAACCTTCTTTTTTTCAAGAAAAACATCTTGAACTTAAAAAATATATTGTGTTAACGCTGCATAGACCTAACAATGTAGATGACTTTGAAAAATTAGCCCAATTGTTAACTGAAATTTCAAATAATGTACATGGATTACCCGTGCTTTTTCCTGCCCATCCGCGTACACTTCAAAGCCTAAAAAAGATAAATAGCACTTTTGACAACTTAATCGTTATTCCTCCATTGGGCTACCTTGAATTCAATTATTTGGTTAAAAACAGCATGGCAGTTATTACTGATTCGGGTGGTATCACGGAGGAGACAACTGTAATGAAGGTGCCTTGTATGACACTCCGGGATAATACAGAACGACCAGAAACCTGCTCGATTGGAACTAATGAATTGATTGGTACAAATCCCGCGAATATAAAACCTGCATTGGATATACTTTTTTCGGGTAAGTGGAAAAAAGGTGGGATTCCAGAGTTGTGGGATGGTAAATCTTCAGAAAGAATTATTGCCATATTAATATCACTTTTTAAAAAGTAACATTTATGAAGATTCTAGTCATTTCTCAGCATCTTTTCCCAATACAGACACCGAGAGCACATCGTACTACTGAATTAATTAAAGAATTAAGTAGAAAGGGGCATCAGGTTACTGTGTATGCTGTTTTGGGCGATTATGATTATTCTGATTTTGAGGAGAAATATCATATAAAAGTTAAGAGCTTTCCCATTCGATTACAAATTGTTCCATATAGTAGTGATGTTAGTTCACATCGAAATATTTTTGATAAAGTGTTCGGACGTTTATTTGGCAAATTACTAGAGTTCCCAAATATTGAATTTATGTACAACACCCCTAATATAATTAAACGTGAAGAGAAGTTTGATTTGTTGATATCGATTGCGGATCCACACCAGATTCATTGGGGTTGTGCCAAAGCAAAGATTAAATATCCAGATTTATTCCCAACGCAATGGATTGCAGATTGTGGAGACCCATTTATGAGCAATGGAAATAGACATTTTTCCTATTTTGCTAAATATGAACGTTTGTTTTGTGCTAAATGTGATGTGATTACGGTTCCTGTTAAAGAGGCAATTGATGCATATTATTCTGAATTTAGAAATAAAATTAAAGTAATTCCTCAAGGATTTGAATTTGATTTATCTACAGATAATGTAAAAGCACCAACAAACCCTTGTCCTACTTTTGCTTATGCTGGTATTTTTTATAAAGACATTAGAAATCCTAACCATTTTTTAGAATATTTATCATCGTTGGAAATTGATTTTAAATTTCATGTTTTTACAAAATACACTGATCTTGTTTTGCCGTTTAAGAATGTCCTAAAAGATAAATTGATTATCCATGAACCCATTAGCAGGTTAGACTTGATAGAATTTATGTCAGAAATGGATTTTTTAATAAATTTAGAAAACACCAATAGTCCAAATCAAATTCCAAGTAAACTCATTGATTATGCGATTACTAAAAGGCCGATTTTGTCTATAGCCCCAAACAATATTGATAAAGAAAAAATTAATGATTTTATTGAAGCTAATTACTCAAAACAATTAATCATTGAAAATATAGAACAATATCATATATCAAATATAGTTGATAAATTTATAGAATGTGTTGATGAAAAACCATCAACTCAAAACTCAGATTTTTCGCTCCCTTTAGGCGATGTAGTGAGCTTGTCGAACTGGACAGGGGCAAACGAAAAATCAGTGGAGCAAGGAAAAACTCAAAACTCAGATTTTTCGCTCCCTTTAGGGATAGGGGCAAACGAAAAATCCTACCAGCAATGCACCCGTTGCGTCATGGATACATCCGATGTGGATATTAAGTTTGATGAGCATGGGGTTTGTAATCATTGCACCAATTATTTTGAGCGTATTTCTAGTCGGGTGTATCAAGGGGATCAGAGTGATGACGAGTTGACACAATTGGTAGAAGATATTAAAAAAGCGGGCAAAGGAAAAGCGTACGATTGTATCATTGGCGTAAGTGGCGGAATTGATAGCAGTTATGTAGTTTATAAAGCTCATAAGCGTGGACTTAGAGCGCTCTTAGTTCATTTAGACAATGGGTGGAATTCGGAGATATCGGTAAAAAACATTAAGAATTTGGCCAATATAGCAGGTTTCGATTACGAAAGTTATGTGTTGGATTGGGAAGAGTTTAGAGAGATACAATTGGCATTTTTACGAGCCTCCATTCCCGAGATGGAGACACCCACCGATATTGCCATTCCGGGTGCGTTGCATAAAGTAGCGGCCAAATATGGTGTAAAATATATCATCAGTGGAGGGAATTTTGCCACCGAGGGAATTTTGCCAAAGACATGGCATTACAACGCCAAAGATATGACCTATTTTGGACATATAATTCAAAAATTTGGTCGTAAAAAGATGCGCAAGTTTCCAAAGTTTGGTTGGAAAGAGGAGTTGTATTATAAACTAATCAAAGGGATTAAGATTATTTATATTTTAAATTACGTTCCATACAACAAAGCCGAAGCGATGAATATATTAGAGCAGGAGTTGGGATGGAAATACTACGGAGGCAAGCATTACGAGAGTAAATACACGGGGTTTGTGCAGTCTTACATCATGCCCGAAAAGTTTAACATGGACTATCGTCGTGCGACCTTTTCTACACAAATATGCACTGGCGAAGTCACCCGAGAACAAGCTTTGGAAGAACTCAAAAACAAACCTTACAACATTGCTTCAGTGCTCCAAGAAAAAGAGTACATCAGCAAAAAGCTGGGCATTACTTCCGCCGAATTTGACGAAATCATGTCGCAGCCCGCAAAAATCTACCGCGATTACCCGAATGCCGAAGCTAGTCTGGAGTTTATCTACAACATTTACCGCAAATTGTTTAAGAAACCTAGTTATAAGGAGGATTGAATCTGAGGAAGTGACGGAGGAGGAAGAGAAGAGAAGAAGAAGTGGCCGGGTGGCGAAGTGGCCGGGTAGCCGAGAGCGCGAAGCGTGGATGCGCGTAAGCGACTATGCGCGTAAGCGTGGCTGAGGAATTTTTACCACGAATTACACGAATTAGCACGAACCGAAGGACGGCAGAGCCAATTGAGTAACCTTTGTTGCTGGTCTGATTTTATCAGCCCAATTTGCACGAATTTTCGGAACGCAGGCGTGGATGCGCGTGAGCGTGGCTGAAGGAGTTTTACCACGAATTACACGAATTAGCACGAATTGAGTAACCTTTGTCGCTGGTCTGATTACATCAGCCCAATTTACACGAATTTTCGGAACGCAGGCGTGGATGCGCGTGAGCGATGATGCGCGTAAGCGAGTCTGAAAGAATTTTACCACGAATTTCATGAATTACCACGAATTGAGTAACCTTTGTTGCTGGTCTGATTACATCAGCCCAATTTTCACGAATTTTAGTAACCTTTGTCGCTATTTTCTTTGTTGCGGGCTGAAAGCGGTGTGCTGAGCCTGTCGAAGTGCCCAGCTTATTTCAACCCCAGGCATCGCCTGGGGTTGAAAAGTTTATGAGCCTCAAGATTTTGGCGGAAAAATTGTGGCGAAGCAAACGGTTTTTATGCCAAAATCCTTGATAGGAATAAAATCGACAAACAAATTCGTGTCAATCAGTTGATTTATCAACTTCCGATAATCAAGAAATTCGTGTAAATTCGTGTAATTCGTGGTGAAAAAAAAAGTCTGGTAAATCAGCGACAAATACTACTAACAAAGCAATCCCACAAAATTCATTCGTGCATTCGTGGCGGACGTGGTTGTGAAAAAGTCTGGTAAATCAGCGACAAACAAAATCGACGAACAACTTCGAAGTTTAAAAAATCAGCGACAAATCCTATCACATTCAGCCTTCCAGGCTGCAGATCCGCTGACGCAGATTAACCGTAAGCTGGCGCTCACGGTTAAAGACGTTGAGCACTCCGTGCTCTGAAATCAATCACTTCCTCTGAAATCATATTTGTGGTAAAAAAAAGACTGGCAAATCAGCGACAAACAAAATCCACGCTTCGCGGTCACTCCGTCACCCCGTTACTCCCGAAAAAAAGAGCAGCCCAATGGCTGATCGTTTTTTTTCGAGGATCCACGAAAAATCACAATCCGCAAATTGGCGGATTTATTTTTCGGGACCCGTCACCTAATCTCATCGGCTCTTCTGCCTTTTATTCGTGCATTCGTGGCGGACGTGGCGCTCTGAGAAAATGATCTAAGCATAAAATTGTTTGGTTTTATTTATTTATATTTCTGGTCTAGGTATTTGTATTGAATATAAACTATATTAAAATATGGATTAAGCTTAATTTGTGGTTTTAATGCATATTATGATATAAATTGATTATCTTTGTTCAAAAATAGATTATGGACATTAAAAGTGTTTCGGAAACTGAAATTATTCAATCTATTGGGCAACGATTCAAATCATATCGCTTACATTTGAATAAAACGCAACAAGAAATAGCTACTCAGATAGGGTTAAGCGTTTTGACCATTAGCAATTTTGAAAACGGGAAAAACACTGATATTTCGTTTAAAAACGTGCTTAAAATGCTTAGAGCTATCAATGAATTGGAACCAATACAATATATCTTACCAGAGATTCCTATCAGCCCGAAGATGGTGGTGAAAATGCAAGGGAAACCAAAGCAACGTTCAACTAAAAGACGAACATTATGAACTCAAGTGCAACAATTTATCTATGGAGCAAAGTTTTAGGTTATATTGTCTGGGACGATAAACGAAATTTGGGCTATTTTGAGTTTGAACAAGATTTTTTAAGTCACAAATTAGATGTGTCGCCAATTGTAATGCCTGTTAATATGGCTCTAGATTGTAAATTGCCCTATTTATTTCCAACTCTTGAAAAGAAGGTGTTTAGTGGTTTGCCAGGTTTAATGTCTGATTCATTACCCGATATGTTTGGTAATAAGGTAATTGAAGTTTGGAAAAAGTATTCTCAACTTCCGTCGAAAGAATTAAATCCAGTAGATCGATTGTGTTTTATGGGTAACCGTACCATGGGGGCATTGGAGTATGAACCTCATTTGTCAACAGGATATTTGGATACAGATCAAATAAAAATCGATGAGTTGTCGAAAATAGCCAGTAATATTTTTCACGATCAAGATGTTTTGGTAAACAATAAATCAAAAAGTTCCCAATTGCATCATATCCTTCAGGTGGGAGCATCTGCAGGAGGTAGGCGACCAAAGGCAATTGTGGGATGGAATTCAGCGACTGGTGAAATTTGTTCAGGACAACTGCCAGTTTCGGATGGATTTGAACATTTTTTGTTGAAATTAGATGTAGAAAAGGATTATCCTCATGGACGTGTTGAATATGCATATTCCCTGATGGCAAAGGATTTTGGGGTTAATATGATGGAATCACATCTGTTGGAGAATAGGAGCAATGCGTTTTTTCTTAGTAAACGTTTTGATAGAGTTGGTAATCAAAAAATACACATGCAAACTCTCTGTGGTTTAGCTCATTATAGTTACATCGATTCTGCACAATATGGTTATGAGGACGTATTTAATATTTTCAGACAACTCTCTTTGCCATATTCAGACTTTGAACAGTTGTTTAGAATTATGTGTTTTAATGTGTTTGCGAAAAATCAAGATGATCATACTAAAAACATATCCTTCACCATGGACGAAAATGGTCAATGGCGTTTTGCGCCAGCGTATGATCTAACGTTTACACAGTTGCCAAATGAGCCTTCGTGGTTTCATAAACACGAAATGAGTATTAATGGAAAAGTGACAAATATTACGAAAGAAGATTTAATCATAGTAGGCGAAAAAAACAATATTAATCAGGCATCTTTAATCATAAAACAATGTGAAGATGTAGTAGCTCAATGGGAGAAATATGCAACGTTGGCAGGGATCTCTAATCGCATTAAATCAATGATTCAAAAAGGATTTACATCAAGTCTTTAAAATTCCGGAAAATAAATCCTTAATCAGATTATGACCTTTTCCGCTGACTTTTTTTGTTGCGGGCTGAAAGCGGTGTGCTGAGTCTGCCCATAACGACTAGGCGTAATCTGCCACCCTCTAAGCGTGTATCGAAGTGCTGGGGCTAAAATGTAAAAAAAAAACCAAAATCCTTGACAGGAATAAAATCGACAAAAAAATTCGTGATAATCAGTTGATTTATCAACTTCCGATAATCAAGAAATTCGTGTTCATTCGTTTAATTCGTGGTTTTTAAAAAAAAAGACTGGCAAATCAGTGACAAACAACAGCGACAAAAAAATTGGCATCGCCGAGCTTCTTCGGTTCGTGTAATTTAGAGTGGATTCATCCGCTCCGCGACAAGCAGCAGACATCGGCTCTTCTGCCTTTTATTCGTGCATTCGTGGCGACAATAGACTGGTAATCCTATCACATTCAGCCTTCCAGGCTGCAGTTCTGCTGACGCAGATTAACCGTAAGCTGACGCTCACGGTTAAAGACGTTGAGCACTCCGTGCTCTGAAATCAATCACTTCCGCTGAAATCAGTTTCGTGGTTTAAAAAAAAGACTGGCAAATCAGCGACAAACAAAATTCGTGATAATCAGTTGATTTATCAACTTCCGATAATCAGAAATTCGTGTAAATTCGTTTAATTCGTGGTTTAAAAAAAAAAAAGACTGGCAAATCAGCGACAAACAACAGCGACAAAAAAATTGGCATCGCCGAGCTTCTTCGGTTCGTGTAATTTAGAGTGGATTTATCCGCTCCGCGACAAGCAGTATCTATCGGCTCTTCTGCCTTTCATTCGTGCATTCGTGGCGGACGTGGTTGAAAAAAAGTATTGACATAGAAGAAAATTTGTTGTACTTTTGTTCTGTTATTGTACTGCGTGTTACTGTAATGTGCAGTACGATAGTTTTGATTATTTTTTAATACATTGATTATGAGGTTTTATAATAGGAGTAAGGAGATGGAGTTTCTTCGGGGAATAGAAGAAAATTCATTGGATAATGCACAGATGACCATTTTGGTTGGTCGAAGAAGGATTGGTAAAACTTCACTCATTAAGAAGAGTTTTGAAGGGAAGTTAATGGTTTATTTGTTCATTGCCAGGAAAAGTGAGGCGTTGCTGAGTGAGGAGTTTGTAAGAGAAGTTGAGTTGATACTTGGTGTAACTATTCATGGTGAAATAAAGACATTTAAAACGCTGTTTGCTTATTTGATGGAGTTGTCCCTAAGTAGATCATTTACATTAGTTATTGATGAATTCCAGGAGTTTTACAATATTAATACATCTGTTTTTAGTGATATTCAGAATATTTGGGATAGTCATAAGGATCATAGTAAGATGAATTTGATTTTGTGTGGTTCCATCTATTCTTTAATGAAAAAGATATTCGAGAATTCAAAAGAACCTTTATTTGCTCGTTTTACAGAAAAAATCACGGTTAGGCCTTTTGATTTAGTCACGATGAAAGAGATACTCGCCGAACATTATCCAAAATACACACACGAAGACTTATTAGCTTTCTATTTGTTTACCGGAGGAGTAGCTAAATATGTAGAGATATTTGTGAGAAAGCGAGCTTTTACTAAAGCCAAAATGTTGAATGAAGTATTTCGGGAAGAGTCTTTTTTTATGGATGAGGGTAAAAATGTGCTGATCGAAGAGTTTGGGAAAGAGTATGGGATTTATTTTTCAATTTTATCTTTAATTGCTTCATCTCGCACCTCTCGAAGTGAGATAGAATCGGTATTGGGGACTACAGTGGGTGGATATTTGGAGAGATTGGAAAATGATTTTAATTTGATTAAAAAAGTGCGACCCATCTTTGCAAAACAAGGCACTAAAACTATGAAATATAAAATTGAAGATAATTTTTTGAATTTTTGGTTCCGATTTATCTATAAATATTCCAGTGCGATTGAGATAGGGAATTATGAGTATGTGAAAGACATTGTTGAACGCGATTACAATATGTATAGCGGGTTGGTTTTGGAGAAATATTTCACGACTCATCTTATTGAAACGAAGCAGTTTTCCGAAATTGGTTCCTATTGGGAAAAAGGAAATAAGAATGAAATTGATATTGTGGCATTAAATGACCTTGAAAAAAAGCTGTTGTTTGTGGAGGTGAAAAGAAACAAAGAGAAAATAAATTTAGAAAAATTGAAAGAAAAATCACTAAATATCGTCAAAAACTTTCCTGATTATTTGGTGCAATACAAAGGGTTGTCTATTGAAGACCTGGATTCAGTTAACAGTAACAGTTAGCGGTTAACAGCGCGTTCCGAATTTTTTCAAAATTCGAGTCCCGTAAACGAGGATTAAAAGATTCTCGAAAAACGATATAATCAAAGATTTTAGGTTTTTCGGGAAAACGTGGATGCGCGTAAGCGTGGCTAAAGGGATTTGACCACGAATTACACGAATTATCACGAATTTGAGTAACCTTTGTCGCTGGTCTGATTTCATCAGCCCAATTTTCACGAACCGAAGGACGGCGAAGCCAATTTTCGGAGCGCAGGCGAGTCTAAAAAATGACTGGTAAATCAGCGACAAAAAAACTCGTGATAATCAGTTGATTTATTTACTTCCGATAATCAAGAAATTCGTGTAAATTCGTGTAATTCGTGGTTGAAAAAATACCGGTAAATCAGCGACAAACAAAATCGACAAATAAATTGGCATCGCCGAGCTTCTGTTCGTGTAATTTAGAGTGGATTCATCCGCTCCGCGACAAGCAGTATCTATCGGCTCTTCTGCTTTTTATTCGTGCATTCGTGGCGACAATAGACTGGTAATCCTATCACATTCAGCCTTCCAGGCTGCAGTTCTGCTGACGCAGATTAACCGTAAGCTAGCGCTCACGGTTAAAGACGTTGAGCACTCCGTGCTCTGAAACTGGACAATCTAAGGAAAGCAACCTACGACAAACAGTAGCATCGCCGAGCTTCTGTTCGTGTAATTTAGAGTGGATTTATCCGCTCCGCGACAAGCAGTATCTATCGGCTCTTCTGCTTTTCATTCGTGCATTCGTGGCGGACGTGGTTAAAAAAAGACTGGTAAATCAGCGACAAACAACAGCGACAAACAAAATCCACGCCTCGCGGTCACTCGTCACTCGTTACTCCGTCACCTTCTTCACTAGTTATTAATGTTAATTTATTTTATTATAAGGAAAAGATATCTATATTTGCAGAAAGATTTTACTATAATAAAAACTATTTATTATGAATCGTATCAACAGACCTTTGTATTTTGACAAAATTGAACCCTATATTGGAGATAGTCTCATTAAAGTATTGGTGGGACAGCGACGTGTGGGCAAAAGTTTTATATTGCTACAAATTATAGATGAAATTCTCAAAAGCAATCCCGATGCAGAGATTATATATATTGATAAAGAGAATTATCTTTTTGATTTTATGAAGAATTATTCAGATTTGATGGAATATCTTCAGGAGAAGAAAAAATCGACGGAAAAAACTTTTCTATTTATTGATGAAATTCAAGATATTGACGAGTTTGAAAAGGCATTGCGGAGTTTGCAAAGTAGCGGAGGATATGACATTTATTGTACTGGGAGCAATGCAACGATACTTTCAGGGGAGTTGGCTACATTTTTAGCTGGCAGGTATATTCAAATCAGAATTTTTTCGCTGACATATAAAGAGTATTTGGATTTTTACAAACTGAGTGACAGCAACAGTAGTCTGCAAAAATACATAAAATATGGCGGGATGCCACATCTAATCAACCTTCGAAATGAAGAACGAGTTTATTATGAGTATTTAAGAAATGTCTTTGATTCCATTGTTCTTCGTGATGTGGTTTCGAGATACAAAGTTCGAAATGTTAGTTTTTTAATGGATTTGATCTATTATATTGCCGATAATATAGGGAGCATTGTATCTGCAAAACGAATCAGCGATTTTTTGAAATCACAGAAAATCAACCTTTTGCCCAAAACGATATTGGAGTATCTTTTCTTTTTGGAGACCGTGTTTTTCATGGATAGAGTTAAACGAACAGAAATTGGAGGTAGAAAGATTTTTGAAATTGGAGATAAATTCTATTTTGAAGACTTAGGAATGCGTCATGCTAAAATTCCTTTTCAGCAAAAGGATATTCATAAAGTCCTTGAAAACTTAGTGTATCATCAACTAATCGTATCTGGTTACAAAGTTTTTATCGGAAAAATGGGAGATAAGGAGATAGATTTTGTTACAGATAAAAATGGAAAAGTAACCTATATTCAGGTAGCGTATTTAATTACAGACGAAAATACCCACAAAAGAGAGTTTGGGAATCTATTAAAGATAGAGGATAATAACCGCAAAATTGTAGTGAGTATGGACGAGTTAGCTCAAGGAGATTACAAAGGAATTGAGCATTGGTCTGTCAGACGTTTTTTAATGGAATTTGAATAAGGTTAAAAAAAGGTCTGGCAAATCAGCGGCAAATACTACCAACAAAGCAATCCCACAAAATTCATTCGTGCATTCGTGGCGGACGTGGTTAAAAAAAAGACTGGCAAATCAGCGACAAACAACAGCGACAAACAAAATCATCGCTTTGCGCATCCACGCTTCGCTGTCAACGCTCACGCGCGTCACTCCCGAAAAAACAGTCCGCCAACTGGCTGATCGTTTTTTTTCGAGGATCCACGAAAAATAACAATCCGCAAATAGGCGGATTTATTTTTCGGAATCGGCCACTTCTTCACTTCTTCTTCTCCCTCTTCTTTTAAAATAAAGTGTAATAAATTACAATATATGTATGAAAAATGTGTATATTTGTACGATAACTATAGATGTGATGTGTTATGGAGATAAATAGAGATGTTTTCAGCAAGCTAAAGGAGTGGAAAGAGAATCCATATCGGAAGCCGTTGTTGTTGCAAGGAGCGAGGCAAGTGGGAAAGTCGTGGGTGTTAAAAAAATTTGGCAAAACAGAGTTTAAAAATGTCGTTGTCTTTAATTTTGATGGTCAATCGGAGTTAAAAAGTTTTTTTGCTAAGACGAAGGATGTTCAACGAATTATTCAATATTTGACAGTGATTTCAGGCGTAAAAATTGAGCCACATCGTACCTTGATTATTTTTGACGAAGTACAAGAATGCAATGATGCTTTGAATT
The DNA here is from genome assembly GCA_038240835.1 of Bacteroidales bacterium. GTDB lineage: Bacteria > Bacteroidota > Bacteroidia > Bacteroidales > WCHB1-69 > JBAXTE01. The sequence continues at coordinate 12,506 of JBBRGJ010000068.1, forward strand.
CGCTTAAATATTTCTGTGAAAATGCTCCTGAATTTGCGATTGCTGCTGCCGGATCATTGTTGGGCGTTGCATTAAACAGAAAAGGATCTTCTTTTCCTGTAGGGAAAGTGGATATTCTTACGTTGTATCCTATTACGTTTATGGAATATTTAAGGGTGGATAATTCATTATTGGCTGATTATTTGGATTCTATCGTAAAAATTGAACCCATTCCAGAATTAATATTTTCTCAGTTAAATGATTTGTATCGTGCTTATTTTATCACCGGAGGAATGCCCGAAGCGGTTTCATATTACTTGGAGACTCGAAATATTGAGCAAACGGATAAAGTGCTTGACAATATTGTAAAAGCATATCCTTTGGATTTTTCAAAGTATATTGACGCCAAGGATATTCCTCGGGTTCATAAAGTTTGGAATAATTTACAGGAACAATTGGCAAAAGACAATAAAAAGTTCAAATACTCCATTGTTGAAAATAAAGCAAGAGCAAGAGATTACGAAGCTTCGATAGAATGGTTGTGTCTATCCGGATTAGTGCATCGGGTTTATTGCACCGAAACCGCCCGATTGCCGTTATCAATGTATAAGGATTCAGCATCCTTTAAGTTATATTTATCAGATGTCGGATTATTACGAAAAATGTTTCGAATGGATTCAACTATTATTATGGAGGGGGATCGACTTTTTACTGAGTTTAAAGGAGTGATGGCTGAGAATTTTGTGTTACAATCACTAATTTGTCAGTATGACGAGGCGATGTATTATTGGAGTTCGGGAAATCAAGCGGAATTAGATTTTCTTCTTCAGCACAAAAATCAAATTATTCCCATAGAAGTGAAATCAGGAATGAATGTGAAAGGAAAAAGTTTGTCGGAATATCGAAAGAAAAATCATCCGACATTATCCGTCCGATTGTCATTGAGAAATCTTAATTATGACGATGGGTTGCTAAATGTGCCGCTGTTTATGGCAGACTATCTGAAAAAGTTAATATCAATAATCAGTTAGCAGTTAACAGTGATCAGTTAACAGTTGTCAGAGCATCCCGAATTTCTTCAAAATTCGAGGATCTATGAAAGCTCGACCGAAATACAGCAACAACAGTTAACAGTTAGCAGTGAACAGTTGTCAGAGTATAGCTCGACCGAAGTGGTACTTAGAAAAAACAAAAAGATTTTCTTTGCTCCCTTTATGCGATGCAGTGATTCGCCGCGGCGAAGTCGAACTGGCTGGGGCAAACAAAGAAAATCAGTGAAGAGGAATTGCTGCCAACAGTTGACAGAGCATCCCGAATTTTTTCAAAATTCGAGGATCTACGAAAGCTCGTCTAAAATAAAATACCGGTAAATCAGCGACAAACAAAATCGACAAAAAAATTCGTGATAATCAGTTGATTTATCAACTTCCGATAATCAAGAAATTCGTGTTCATTCGTTTTCCGCCGCGGCGGACGTGGTTTAAAAAAAAAGGTCTGGCAAATCAGCGACAAACAAATTCCACAAACAAATTGGCATCGCGTCGAGCTTTGGTTCGTGTAATTTAGAGTGGATTCATCCGCTCCGCGACAAGCAGTATCTATCGGCTCTTCTGCATTTCATTCGTGCATTCGTGGCGATTAATTCGTAGTTAAAAAAAAGTTTTTGTCTACACTATCATCCAGCGGAAGAGGAGAAACAGGGCGCAGGAGAGTATTACGGTTACGGGAATGGTGATTACCCATGCTATTGCAATCGTTTTAAGCGTTCCGGCTTGCAGGTTTTTCACACCGCCTTCGGAGGCCATTGTTCCAGCAACTCCCGAAGAGAGGATATGAGTTGTGCTCACGGGCATTCCAAAGACTGAAGCCAATAGGATGGTGGAAGTGGCCATTAATCCTGAGCTGGTACCTTGAGCAAAGGTCATCGGAGTTTTTCCAATTTTTTCGCCAATAGTGGTTACAATTCTTTTCCATCCAATCATAGTTCCCATCCCAAGGGAGAGTGATATTAGCAGGATGACCCAGCCAGGGGCAAACTCTGTAAACGAGGTAAGTTCTTTGGTGTTAGCTTTTAAATGTTGGATGTTATCATCTGTAAGTGAAATTGTTTTTCTAACATTTTCGTCTGCGGTAAGATTTTCCAAAGTACGTGAGATGATGATGATGTCTGAACGAACTTGGAAGCGTTTGTTTTCATCAATTTCGGAACTAAAATCGGAAGTATTTATGTTGTTTCTAACATCATCAATGTCTTTTTTTACTTTACATAATTGAGTATTCGTGTTGGGTGAAGTTTTGGTTGTATCTATTTTGTCAACATATGCTTCAATAACACGTAAGTTTCCAATCATATTGATAGGATTCTTTGTATGATCCAAGGCAAATTTACCTGGAAGGATACTAATTAAGATGATCATCATTAACCCAACCCCTTTTTGTCCATCGTTAGAGCCATGAGAAAAGCTCAACATTGTACTTGTTAAAATTAATACGCCACGAATCATAAATGGAGGTTTTTTATCAGGATCAGCGGCTTTGAAGAATTTTTTCTTTTTAATGGTTTTTTTGAAAATAATCATCAATATCCAAGCACCAAAGAAACCGATAATAGGGGAGATGAGCAACGCTGTGAATGCTTCGATTACTTTATGCCAGTTGAGGGCAATAGAGCCGTCTGGTGATATAAACATATAAGCGATTCCTACTCCAAAAATAGATCCGATTAGGGTGTGAGAACTCGATGCAGGGATTCCTAAAACCCAAGTTCCCAAGTTCCAAATAATAGCTGTTAATATGAGCGCCATAATCATGGCGATATTGTGATATACGTTGGCATCGACCAGTGCCTCCATCGGAAGCAAGTTGACAATGGCCATGGCTACAGCAATTCCACCAAAATATACGCCGATAAAATTCCAAAAGCCTGACCAAATAACAGCATGTCTGGGTTTAAGAGAACGTGTGTAAATAACAGTTGCTACGGCATTTGCTGTGTCGTGAAATCCATTGATGAATTCAAAAGCACAAGCTGCTAAAATGCAAAGGATAAGGATAACGGTGAGTCCTGTGTCTAGTCCAAACATAATATTTAAGTATTAATCGTATTGTAAAGAGAACTGAGTTTGTGAAACGTAAAAACTGACTTTTTTGTGCAAACCCTTAAGAACAAGCAAAGGTATTATATTTCAGACTAATATCATGATAATGATTTCATAATTTTGAAATCATTTTTGAAAAAATTATGGCTGAAGGCTAAGTTCTAATATTAACAGCATTTTCTTTGAAAAGCCAAAATAATTCATATGCTCCCGTAGAAGTTAGGATTGTAAAGAGCCATTGTCTGATTGTTGTTTTTGTTCCATTTAGTTTTTCTGCATATGCAAACCAATT
>JBBRGJ010000069.1:0-15534 GCA_038240835.1 Bacteroidales bacterium
TTAACAGTATTTTACTATTAACAATCGGTTGAAAACTTTTTATGTTAAAAATGGGCCATTTATCAATAACCAAAAATCAAATGGCAATTTTAGCGTTTTAGGTTTGCTTCTGGAAAATTTTGAGGAGTTAGAAGTCAAAAAACCATCAGAATGGGAAAATGGGTAAATTTGGAAGATTCCAAAGCAAAAAAAAGGATCTGGGCAAAATGAAAAAATAATTTGCGAAGCGTGAGTGAAGAAACTCTCCTTTTTAGTTTTTGCGCTGCAGGCGCGAAGAGTTGTCCCGTAAAATAAACAAATCGAGAGTTCCTTACCTTAAAGAAATAGATGTTACGATTTGTTTATTTTCCGTGGATCCTCGGAAAAAGACGATACGTCATATTCAAAAAATAAATAATAATTATACAAGACGTCTCTTTTTTCCGGGATGAGGTCAACGAAGGAGCAAACTTAATTTTTTTTGCTTTATTTCTGAAGATGGTAAATTTGCAAAACTTAGTATAACCCCACCCCACCTCCCCTGAAATGGGAGGGGCGACTGGGTTGGTTTTATTTTAGAAGTTTTTGAGGAATTAGAAGTCAAAAACTATCAGAATGGAAAAATGGGTAAATTTGGAAGATTCCAAAGCAAAAAAAGGATCTGGGCAAAATGAAAAAAGAAATTGCGAAGCGTGAGTGAAACAATTCCTCTCCTCTCAGGAGAGTTGAGAGATCAACGAAGTGGCAAACTTAGTTTTTTTGCCACCTAAAAAGGAACTTTCCCTAATTGCCAAATAATTTACTATTTTTATCATTCTAAAGAACTTAAATTTATGGTATTTATCGTTAAACCAGACAATTTTTATTTTGGCGCATCTGAAGAGATTATTCGCAGAGCAAGAGAGTTACGCAAAAGAATGACAATATCCGAAGAGAAAATATGGAAGGTACTTCGTAATAGCCAGTTTCAGAATCTAAAATTCCGCAGACAGCATCCAATAGGAAGGTTTATTGTAGATTTTTATTGTCATGACTTGAAATTAGTTGTCGAAATAGACGGTTCAATTCATGAAACCGAAATTCAAAGGGAGCGGGACGAAAACAGAACCTTTATGATTGAAGAACTAGGATTAAAAGTAATTCGGTTCGAAAACCAATTGGTCATGAATGATATTTCAAAAGTTCTTCTTGAAATTAAAAAACATATAATTGAATAACTAAAAGCAAAACCAAGAAAACCCCACCCAGCCTCCCCTTAAATGGGAGGGGCGACTGGATTGGTTTTATTTTAGAAGTTTTTGAGGAATTGGAAGTCAAAAACTATCAGAATAGAATTAATGCGTGAATTTGGAAGATTTCAAAAGCAAAAAAAAAAGAATCTGATCGAAATGAAAAAACAATTTACGAAGCGTGAGTGAAACAATCCCTCTCCTCTCAGGAGAGGATAGGTTAGGTCAACGAAGGAGCAAACTTAATTTTTTTTGCTTTATTTCTGAAGATGGTAAATTTGCAAAACTTAGAAAACCCCGCTCCCGAAAAATAAATCCGCCGCGTCGGATTGATTTTTTGTATTTTTTTCGCGGATTCACGAAAAACTACCAAATCGTGAAATTTGCAAAACTTAGTATGACCCCACCAATCCTCCCCTGAAATGGGAGGGGCGAATGGGTTAGCTTGTTTTAGAAGTTCGAGAGGAATTAGAAGTCAAAAACTATCTGGGTGGAAAAGATGTGTGAATTTGGAAGATTCCAAAAGCAAAATCCAACCAACTAATCGAAATTATTTTAACTTTGTGGTGGTTTCTGGGGTGGGGTATTATGTATTATAATATACCCTTTCGGGTATAAAAAACCACAAAAACAATATATTTATACCCGAAAGGGTGTAAAACAAAAAAAATGGCGTATATTTGTACCCGAAAAGGTATAAAATTATGCAAATAAACGAATTTGTTAGAAAAAGAAGAACCGCCATCAAGCTCACTCAACCAGAACTTGCTGAAAAAGCTGGGGTTGGGTTGCGATTTGTCCGTGAATTGGAACAAGGCAAAGAGACCATGCGTCTGGATAAAGTTAATCAAGTATTAAAAATGTTTGGTTACGAAGTTGGTGCAGTAAAGATAGATATGAATAACACCAAATAAAAAGTGATATGCAAAAAGCAGAAGTAAAAATGAATGATTTAACTGCAGGGTGGCTTATTCAAGATGAAAATGGATATCATTTCAACTACGATTTATCATATCTGAAATCATCGAATGCAACTCCTGTAAGTCTCACGCTTCCCCTTTCCGAAACGCCTTACGAGAGCAATATTTTATTTCCATTTTTCGACGGACTGATTCCCGAAGGCTGGCTGTTGGAGATTGCAGAAAAAAGCTGGAAACTCAACCCAAGAGACAGAATGGGACTGTTACTCGCTTGTTGCAAAGACTGTATTGGTGCTATTAGTATTCATCCTGTAAATGAAGATTTATGAGTAAAAGATGTCTGTTTTGTTATCAGCCTTTAGCGGAAAATGAGGTCGATTTTCACGAAAAATGTAGTCGGAAATTTTTTGGACAGTCAATCGCTCCAATTTTACCTTATGAAGAGAGCAATATGAATGAGTTGGGGAGCCAGATTATTCAAAGTCAGATGACTGTTACTGGAGTGCAACCCAAAATCTCGTTGCATCTTTCGGTTGGCGAGAACAAACAAGAGCCCAAACGATTGACAATAGTAGGATTATGGGGAGAGTATATCTTAAAACCACCCACAAAACTGTATATTAAACTTCCCGAAGTGGAAGATTTGACCATGCATTTGGCAAACATTGCAAAGATAAATGTGGTTCCTCATAGTTTAATTCGATTAAATTCGGGCAATCTTGCCTATATCACCAAAAGAATTGATCGGAACAAAAAGAAGAAAATACACATGGAAGACTTTTGTCAGCTTACCGAGCGGCTTACAGAAGATAAATACCACGGTTCGTACGAACAAATTGCGAAAACTATTCTGAAATATAGTACAAACCCAGGTATTGATGTGGTTAACTTTTTTGAAATTGTGCTTTTTTCTTTTCTCACCGGCAATGCAGACATGCACCTAAAGAATTTTTCATTAATACAAGAACCAGGAGTTGGAACGATGCTTTCACCTGCGTACGACCTTGTTGCAACAACATTAGTAAATCCAGCAGATGATGAAGATTTAGCATTAACACTAAACGGGAAAAAGAAAAAAATCAAAAGAAATGATTTTATTGCAGCATTCAACACGCTGAAACTTGACGAAAAACAGCAACAGAACATCTTTTATAAAATGGAGAAATCTCACCAAAAATGGATTGATTTTACGGAATTTAGTTTTTTATCAAACGATTATAAAACCACATACAAAACCTTAATTCAAGAGCGGTTCGACAGATTAAAGTGAGACATTTGCATAGCCAAACCTACTAAATAAGACTAATTCTCACTTTCTTATTTTTGAGTTTGCTGTTATTGGTTTTTTCAATAAGTTTTTCAGCAATTTCTGCGTGAACACCAACGTAGGTAGAATCTTGTTTAAGTTCGATAACTCCTAGTTGCTCTTTTTGAATTTGTCCCTGTTTTATAAACAGCCCAGCAACGTCTCCTTTTGATATTTTATCGAGTCTACCGCCTGTAATATACAAAGTTTCCCATTGAATGGAAGAAGGAAGTGTTGATTTTGTTTGGTCGTCTATGTTTATACTTTCTGAGGTAATTTCCTGAATAAAATCGGGCAACTCTTCGTCTTTCCATTGAATTACATAAGCAATTCCATCGCTGTTCATGCGAGCTGTACGACCGTTACGGTGGGTAAATTCTTTTTCGTGGAGCGGTAGGTGATAATGAAGAATAAATTTAATTTCTGGAACATCCAATCCACGAGCGGCCAAATCGGTTGCCAAAAGTAGCTGATTGGTTCCATTTCTGAATTTTATAAGTGCGCGTTCTCGGTCTATTTGTTCCATTCCTCCATGAAAACGCTCGTGAGCAATACCATTATCGGTTAAAAAATCACTCACTCGTTCGAGAGCTTCTTTGTAATTGCAAAAAACAATTCCAGGTTGAGGACCAATAAACGCGAGTGTTTTTTTTAACGTTTTCAACTTATCTTTTTCGGAGGAGAAGACAATTTTCACCGTTAATTGAGAATCACCTTCACTAAGATGATTGATAAACAGAGGGTTTTGCAATCCCACAAACTCAGGAAGAATTGCTTCGCTGGTTGCGGAGGTAAGAATCCTTTGTTGAACATTGGGCAGCGCCTCTACAATTTCGGCCATCTCTTTTTCGAAGCCAATTTCTAGTGATTTATCAAACTCATCGAGCACGAGGGTTTTAATATGATCCAAGGAGAAATTATCTCTTCTAAACCTATCTGCAACTCGCCCTGGTGTGCCAATAAGAATTGCTGGACGGTGTTTTAAATCTATTTTATCCAAAGCGCCAGCACGGCCGCCATAAACGGTATTTACCTTAAAACCCGAACCCATTTTTCGAGCCACTTGTTCTATTTGCTGTGCCAATTCTCGCGAAGGGACAAGGATAAGGATTTGAATTTCAGCACAATTCGCATCCAATTTTTCAATCAGTGGTAAAAGGAAAGCCAAAGTTTTGCCTGTTCCTGTGGGAGAAAGCAACACCAAATCCGACTTCAATCGAATCGCGTTGATTGCCTCTTGTTGCATGGAATTAAGCGCAGAGATTTCAAATTTTTCTAAAATCGAATCGATGCGTGAATTATCTATGGGATTGGCTTGAGTTTTAATAATAGTTGGTTTTTTGGTAAATAAGTTCATGTTGCAATCGAAATTTCATGATTTTAGTGTGATCAATACGAGAAATCAGGATGTTGCACAAATCATTGGCAAAGTTACTCAATATTTTGTTGGGTTCAATCAATCTTTTCTAATGGCTGTAATGTGTGATGGTGATCGGTTTTGGTTGATATGATGGTGGATAAGACGTGTCACATTCAGCCCTCCGGGCTGCTTGTCTGTGGGTGTTTGTAACCGCAAGCTTGCGCTTGCGGTTACTGACGTGGAGCACTCCGTGCTCTTCGAACACAGAAAACGTAGATGTCACAAAATCAGAAACTTGCAGATTGATTTTTGGGTGAATTGCTGGAGGATAAGACATGTCACATTCAGCACTCCGTGCTCTTGGAACCAGAAATTCGAAGACGAATGAAAATCCTTAATAATGCATTACTTGAAAAACTTGGAGGTTTGATCATCTGCATAATTCCATGATAGAAAAGTCTCTTTGGATGTGTGTTTTTGGTATTTATAATCTGAAATTCTACGATTTAATCGTTCAATGGTGGTGTTGGAACGGGAATCACGGGAATCATCGTACGAATTTTCAGAAAACTCATCCAGTTTTTCACGATTTACGTGTAATATCGGCAATGTTTTATCCGAAAACGAAAGCAAATACCACTTATCTATTTGAGCCACTTCCGACATGGACAAATTATATCGTACCACAATGATATCCCAATTAAATGTCGCCATGACAAACAAAAGGATATAGAGCGCCCACGAGTTGAATTTGAGAACATAAAAGAGAGATTTTTTGTTTTTTATTTTTAAAAACAGAGCAATCAAGCCGACACAAGTCATTACTAAAAAGAATAAAACCCCAATTCGTTTGTACGTCAATCCATACTGTTCTATGTAACGAATATTTCTAATTGCGACAGAAATTGCCAATATCACATTTTGCAAAATCCACAGATAGGCGACAACTTTTAGCTTCTGATTTTTAGTATAAAAGTTCTGATTTTTTCTAAAATAGTAGAAGATAATTCCCATCGAAATAAGAATGCTGAGGATTAATAAATAGGTTCCTTGATGAACCAATTGGGAATAAGTCTGTCCTTCCGAAAGTCGGAAATCAAACCAAATCCATTTCACATCGATGGCATTTATCAACAACAATAATAAGTTGATCAGTACCATCATAATCACCGCCGTTTTATTCTCTTCTTTTAATCCAACTCGTTTGATAATGGCAAACTTTTTACGCTTGTTGCGAACAACAAAATCACTACTGTTTTTTTCGTAATTAGCAAATAATGAGATATTTCCATTCACTAAAACACCAAAAACCATGACAACTCCCAAAATCATAAAGGAAATCCAAGACCAACTAAGCTGTTCGAAAAAACGGGCTATCATATCAAAAAATGTCACAAAAAACTCATTGGTAAATCGACTAAAAACAGGGTTGGCAAAACTAAAAATCACCACAAACAAGATCAAAACCGCGAGAGGGATTACAGTGACTTTTACCCCTTTCATTATCCTATTATCTCTTTTAGGTTTTGGCATCCATTTCCTAAATGCATTTATATTATTTACAAACGATATCGGCAAATTAAAAAGTCCAGTAGGAAAAGCAGAAATAATAGATTTGGTGCCAGGTTGAAACAAAAATCCTAGGTAAATAAACAAGGAGCAGATGTACCCAAATTTTGCCAAATAACTGCCGTGAATAACCACTAAAATGGAAAAAACAAATGTAATAATAGCCGTAACCAAAATGGACTTGTTCATCATTGTTTTTCCTTGTTTATAAACACTCCAGCCCAAGATGAATGCAGTAAACAAAAGCGTGTTCACCCCAAAGGATTCGTGCCAAAAAAGCAAGTGGTAACCCATTAAGGCTAAAATAGTCAACCCTACATGGGTAGAATTCAAGGTCTGATTTTGAATGTTGGTTGTTAAAACCGTGTTGTTTGTGTCGTTTTCTCTTTTCATTGTTGTGATTGTTATTTGTGTTTAAAAGTACTTTGAATTACAAAGTATAAAAATAAAAAAAATTAAGATTGATTTTGTGAATTGATTAAAATTTCAAGGGCATTGATGTGGTTTTTAAAGGCTAATTTTCCGAGGTCAGTGGCCTCATAAGTCGTTTGTGTTTTTTTACCCACAAATGCTTTATGAATGGTTATGTAATCTGCTTTTTCGAGACCACTTAAGTGTGAAGCAAGATTGCCATCGGTAAGTTGAAGCAACTCTTTTAAGGTATTAAAATCGAGGGAATCGTGAATAGTCAGCAACGACATAATTCCCAGTCGAATTCTACTTTCGAAGATTTTGTTTATATTTCCAATTAAGTTTTTCATGTTATTCGCCCAACTTAAACACGTTCGTACTTAAAATAATAGATAATTCCATAAATAATATGAAGGAATCCGAAACCAATTACCCAAAACAAAAAGCCCATTCCAATAAAGTAGGTAGCCACCAATCCAAGGGCTATTTCCGATAATCCTAAATATTTAATCTCTTTCATGGTGTATTTCGAGGAGTTGTAGAGCGCCAATCCATAAAACAGCAAAGTAGCGGGAGCCACCAAAACATAAAATCCATGGTAGATTAAGATCAAACAAAAGACACCTCCCACTGCAAGAGGAATCATCATATTTATTAGTAGAAGTTTAGAAGTTTTATCCCAAATGGGTAAATTTAATTTTCTTGCTTTGCGCACCGAAAGCAACACACTTACAATCACAGCGGCAGACAAAGTAGCCATGGCATCCACCAAGTAAAATTTAATCAAGTTGATTTCGTGGCTATTAGAAAAAGTGAACTCAGAGTATCTCGTCTCCTGAAAAACTCCATTGGAATAAATATAAGCTGCCGCTGCTCCTATCAAGGCAATCACTCCGACAAATACACCACTGATGGCATTGAGGGAGATAAATTTGGCAGAGCGCTCCATCATCGAACGAATCTCTTTTAAATCTTCTAGATACTCTTTTTGGTCTTTCATTGAAACTAAATTAAAAATTACTCTTAAAAGTACTTTGTAACGCAAAGTTAATACTTTTAATTTGATAAATGGGAAAAAAAGTGATGAGTGACGAGTAACGAGTGACGGCTTCGCGAGAGTCTCGCTACGCGCAATCGTCACTCGTCACCTGTTACTCGTCACTTTCCAAAAAAAAACATTATCTTTGAAACCATAATCATAAAAAAAACCCTAAACACAAAAAAACATGAAAACACATTTATCTACTAGCAGGCTAGGTAGACAAAGATTTAGATGCTTGGAAGAATTCAATTATCTTGGTTACGGATATTTATAAGATTACCAAAAAATTTCCTAAAGATGAAATTTATGGAATAACAAGTCAAATACGAAGATCCGCTGTTTCAATTCCTTCCAATATAGCAGAAGGGGCTGGCAGAAATCATGATAAAGAGTTTATTCAATTTCTCTATATTTCACTAGGCAGTTTGTCAGAATTAGAGACGCAATTGATAATTTCGTGTAATCTTAAATTTATAAATGAAACCGATTAAAATCCGATTAGTCTAATAATTGGAGTGATAAGAGGACAGATTTCAGGATTGATAAAGTATTTGAAGAACAAATAGAAGTGATGAGTAACGAGTGACGGCTTTGCGAGAGTCTCGCTTCGCGCACTTGTCACTCGTCACTCGTCACCTATTACTTCTTCTTGCAATCTCGGGACGCGCACTCGTCACTCGTCACCTGTTACTCGTCACCTCTAAATAATTCTTCGATCTTTTAGTTGCAAATATTTGTTGATTACATTTACGGTTAAATCATTTGGAGGAGTTAAGACGGTGTAAATGCCCATTTTATTTAATTTTTTGACGATGGTTTTTTTCTCAAAAATCGATTTTTCGGCAATTACTTTTTGATATAATTGTTCGGTGTTATTGGCTTTGGAATGTGCAAGTTGATTGATTTCGGTGTTTTCGAAAAACACACAAACGAGCACATGTTGTTTGGCAATTTGCTTTAAGTAAGATAGTTGACGTTCCATGCCGGTTTGATTTTCGAAATTAGTATACAAAATAATCAAACTGCGTTGGTTTAAATTTCTTCGAATTTGAGAATAAAGAACTCCGAAATCAGACTCTCCAAATTGTGTCGTTTGTTTGTAGAGAAGTTCCAAAATATTTTCCATCTGCTTGCCCAATTTTGTGGCAGGCAAGAGACTTCCAAAGTTGGTATCAAAAGTCATGATACCCGCTTTATCTTGTTTAGAAATGGCCACATGAGATAACACCAAAGAGGCATTGATGGCATAATCAAACAGAGTCATTTGGTCGAAAGGCATTTTCATTACTCTCCCTTTATCGATGACATTATAAATGCGTTGCGATTTTTCATCTTGATACACATTGACCATCAAAGAGGCTTTTCGTGCTGTAGCTTGCCAATTTAGGGTTCTAAAATCATCGCCCTCTACATACTCTTTTATTTGCTCAAATTCGAGATTATGTCCTACTTTTTGAAGTTTCTTAATTCCATATTCATGCAAATGATTGTGGATGGCATAAAACTCAAATTTTCGCAATTGCAAATAAGAAGGATACACTTTTACCTCCTGCGCGCAATGAATCACCTCTCTTTTACTGACCAATCCGATGGGAGATTTTACAAACACATTGATGTTGCCAAAAAAGTAAACACCTCTTTGTCGTGGAATTAACTGATAGGTTATTACATTCGACTCGGCAGCTTTCAAAAAAAGATAAAAAACCAGATCACGACGCTGAAATTGAAGCGGAAATTCGTCGATAATTTTCAGACTAAACGACTTGCTGGTTTTATTTGTAATCTCAATTTTCACGCAATTTTCGTCACCATTAGAGAGTCTATCAGCAACGATTCTATGAGCATAGACGGACTGTTTAGATTGATAAACAAACCGAATATCGCGAATCAACAGAAAGAGACATATCAAGAGAATTGCATGAGCCACGGCAATCATGGGACTGAACAAGAACCCCACAAAATACAACCCGATGATTCCAAAAGCGATTTTGAAAAACAGTTGCTCAATAAATAACGACTTGATAAATTTGTACATATTATATTATTTAGGAACTTCAACCATATCCAAAATCCTTTTACAAACACTGTCTGGATTATGACCTTCCATTTCGGATTCAGCCGTAAGAATAATGCGGTGACGAAGCACATGAGGCGTTAGATATTTAACATCTTCGGGCGAAACAAAATCTCTTCCCTGCAAAATGGCAAATGCTTTAGCAGAATTTAAGATATTGATAGAAGCACGAGGAGAAGCACCAAGATACAACATTGCGTCCATTCTGGTTTGATTCACAATGGAGGCAATATAGCGGATAATTTTTTCGTCGACATACACTTGTTGTGCTAAATTTCGGAAAGTTTCGATCTCTTGATAGGTCAACACTGATTTAAAATCGACAAGTTTTGCCAACGAGTGGTTATGATGATGGCGTTGAATTACCTCCACTTCATGATCGAGGGAAGGATAAGGCAATACTATTTTGAAAAGGAATCTATCCAACTGAGCTTCGGGCAATTTGTAAGTTCCCTCTTGTTCGATGGGATTTTGGGTGGCGAAAACAATAAATGGTTTCCCTAACTCGTAAGTTGTTCCACTATTGGTAATTTGTCGCTCCTCCATTACTTCAAACAACGAAGCTTGAGTTTTTGCAGGCGCGCGATTTATCTCATCAATTAGGATTAAGTTGGAATAGATTGGTCCTTTGTGATACTCAAACTCGCTCGTTTTCATGTTAAACACCTGTGTGCCAAGAATATCCGAAGGCATTAAATCGGGAGTAAATTGAATTCGTGAAAAATCTGCTGAAATTAACTTTGCCATTAATTTCACCATCAGCGTTTTAGCTACTCCAGGAACTCCTTCAATCAACACATGTCCGTCGGCGAGGATGGCCACTAATATTAAATCGATGGCTTGTTCGTTGCCAACAATTACCTTGTTAACTTCACTCTTTAACTCTTCCACCTTTTGAGAGATGCCAGATAAATCTAATCTAGATTCAAAATTTTGAATATCGTTCATAGTTATTGTTTTTTATAAAATTGATCCATCATTTTTATCAGATGATGAAGTTCTTCTTCGGTTATATTTGATTTGTTTTTGGCAATTTGCTCCATTCGATTGAATAATTTATGCACTATTTGAACCTCAACATTGGTCTTTGCCGCAATTACTTGATAAAGATGTCCCGTATCCTGATCGGCAAACTGAATAAAGTGACTCTGAGTAAGGTAATCTTTGAGGTAACTTGCTTTTTTGAGACACAAATCTCGATGATTACCTCTCAAAAAATACATTCTTCCAGTAAGTTTGGCAAAATCAAGCGACGAATTTCTGAGCGGAGCAATGATGGGAATTACACGCTGTTGACGTTTAGCGCCAAAAACAAAGAAGAGGACAAAAAGCACAAATAGTATGATAAAAATTGATTTTAATGCTCGATTTTTATAGATATTTCTAAAGATAGAATCATCACTACGTTTAAGCATAAGATATTTGGATGCAAAAACTATCTTTTCGGTATTGATGTTAGAGAGAAGATGATTGGTTGCTCTGCTGTTTTCGAGAATAAAATAGTTTGTAAACAGAAAAGGAGAGCTACAAAAATCGACAGATCCACTCCCCTCTTGAGCTCGAAAAGCAATTGTTTGTCCACGATTTTCCATGATGACATTGCTATTAGAAGGGAGACTATGAAAGAAACTTTTAATCAACCCCTCGTCTACCGAAACGGAATCAAATTTCTGGTTGCTTTGGTCCAGCAAGGAGAGCAGCGTCTTTTGGTTATCACTCTCTTTCTTTTCCCAAAAGGGTTTTGCTCTAAAAAAAGATTCACTCGCAAAATTAAATGAATCGCAAAGTGCTTGACTAAAATTATTGGCAGCAACAATAAACCGATCACCCTGTTGTAAACTCTCTTTCATTTCGTGAATATCATCCGGTTTTAAATCAAGTTTGTCGGCAATTACGATGACCGTTTTTGATTTGGAAATAGAGCTTTTTAATTGATAAAAAGTCTCTTCAGACTTGGTGTATTTATCCTTAAAATCCTCTTTCATCAACGTATCAAAGAGAAAAGTGCCAAATGGTTTTTGATCATCGGGCAAGAGAGTAAGATCCCAATCTGTAGATTTATTATTCGAGGTAACCGAAAACAAAGCCACCAAACCGACCAGCAGGATAATGTAAATAACTCTATTTTGCAAAAAGTATGATTTCATCGTTTGGTGTTTTGTGGGGTTAACAATACCGTCATCTTTGCATGCATCTCTTCCATGAGCAATTTAGAAGAGCTGAAATTTCCAAACCATACATACTCAAATATATAAGAGATATCCATAAATAATTTTTTATGCTCTTTGTTTGGAATGTCGTACTGATATTCTAAAAGAGTTTTACCCGGAACAAACCTGATGATCTCTTTTTGAGCAAGTTGCTGAAGAGTATGTAACAAAATAAAACGAATTGCCAGTTTATAATCCTCACTTAAACGAGCCAATTCAATTTTTTGAAGGTAACTCACATCATGAATTTCCAAGGAAGATTCATCCGCAATTGCCCCACCAGAAGTGGTAAGTAGTTGTCGTTTTGTGCGCAAAACAAGAAGCAAAATAACTAATAAAAACAAGGTTATAAACACCCAGAAAATAACAATAGAAGTGGTTTTGCTCACTTTTATACCCAAAATTCCTTCAAATATTCTTGAAATCTTAAATAAGACATAATCTACAATTTGATTCCAAATAATGGAAAACTCGGATTGCCTTAAGAGGTCTTTTTTATACTGAAACTGAGGCAAAGAGGCAAATTCTTTAATCTTGCTTGAGTCTAAGGCATAATGCACCTGTGTTTTTGCAATAGAATCGTGGTTTGAAACATCGAGTGAATCGGCATAAATATCCCCACCGAACAATCCGTTCAGAAAAAAAATTATGGATAAACAATAGAGATATCGATTCATCAATTATTAAGGGATTACTGTTGTTCTTCGAAATTAGAGATTTTATCTTGCAAGCTGTATCCCTCTTTAATCTCACGAATATTTGCCCATTGAAATGCAATCGCAATGATAGAAATTGTAGAGACAATCAATGCGGAAAAGGTTGAAATTAGTGTGGTTATATAATAGATAAGTTTAAAAGCAAAACTAGACTCTTGAATATTAATTTGAGAGAATGCGACTACAAAAGTAACAACAACATTGGGTACCGAAAAAATTAAATTAATAATTCCGCCAATAAGACCAATTACAATCATTAATCCTACAGTAGGCCACCACTCTGTACCTCCAAGTTTCCAACATCTAGAGATAGCTTTAGATGGACTAAGTTTCTCAAAAACGACCACGGTAGCAGTAAAACTCAACATCACAGATACAATAATTCCAGGAATAATTAAAAGCAGTAAGCAACCAAAAACGATCAACCCCGTAAGCAAACCCACAACAAAAATGGAGGACATATTTGAACGAATCTCTTTATTGAGATCAATTGGCATATTAAGTTCATTATTACTCCCGATGGTTTTATGATAAAGCAATGTCAACGCCGTGGAATAAGTGTACAACATTGCGAAAATATATCCTATGTAGTAAATCATCATTACCAAGGGAGCCATTGGATTAAAATATTGAAGATTTTGGTAGTTTGAGATAAAAAACTCCGAGAAAAACGCAGGAATAATAACAATTACAGCAGTAATTGGCAATACTGTTTTGAGCAACAGCATAAAAATCTCTTTAAAATTTCTTCTAATAAAGTCAAATGTAACGTTGATTTTTTCGCTAAAATCACGTTGTTTGTAAAATTCTATTTGGGTTGAAGGTTGTTGCATGTTTTTTTAATTTTAAAGGTAAATAAATAAAATAATAAATTACAAATAATAATGAAGTGGTAATAATAAATCCTTTGGTGTACACGCTGTATTCGGTATGTCGGGTGACAAAACTTTCTAAAAACCCAGCAATAATAAAGACTGGAACTAACCCAAGCACTATTTTAATTCCAGTATTGGCAGTTTTACGAAAAGAGGCCAATCGGGAATAGGTTTTTGGGAATAGCCAACCATTTCCCATGTGAATACCCGCTCCACCGGCGATAATAATGGCCGAAATTTCTAACGTTCCATGAATCCAAATGGTAGAGAGTGATTCGGGAAGCAGTCCTTTTTGATAGAAAAAATATTGAAAAGTGCCTAACATTACGCCGTTGTAGACCATTATATAGGACGAACCCACAGAGGTAAGCAATCCCAAGGCAAAAGCAAAAAAAGCAACTCGAATATTATTAAACGTAATGGTGACAAACATAGAGGCAGAATCCTGAGATTTGTAAACTCCAAGTGGATCGCCGTTGTCGATGTTTCGCAAAGTCATTTCTACATAATCGTCCCCCAAAATAAAGCGAACAAAGGTATCATCCACGGAGGTTGAAAAGCATCCCACTAAAAAACTAAGAAAAAAGATAACGAAAGCCAAAAGCATACTTTTTCGCGCCTTATACATCATTTGGGGAACTTCCGATTTCCAAAAAGAGATAAACCGCTCTCTCTTCTCTTTTTTGTTTTTGTAAATTCCATGATGAAATTTCGTAGAAAGTGTGTTGAGATATTGGGTGATTTTTATGTCTCCATATTTGCTTTGAGAATAAGACAAATCGGTGGTTATGTCGATATAAATCCGCGAAAGTTCATCCACAGAAACTGTATCTTGATATTTTGCAATTTTTTCGTATTTTTGCCACTTATCTCTGTTCTGTTTAATAAATGTAGATTCTTTCATTTCAGATGGCCTTAGAGTTAAGTTGTTTTCTGCAAATTTATAAAAAAAATCCACTATGAGTACTTTTTTTATTGAAACTTCTAATAATGTACAAATTAATCTAAAACCAGCATCGGTCGCTCATCGCATCTTTGCTTGCTTGTTGGATATTCTTTTTGTTTCACTTTGCATGATAATTACGGCGATTGTGTTTGGAATTTTTGGGTTAAGCGGCTCAAATAGTATATTATATTTCATCATCATTATGTTGCCCCTCTTCTTTTATAATCTGCTGTTTGAAATTTTCAACAAGGGACGTTCCTTTGGCAAAATGATTTATAAATTACAAGTGGTAAAAGAGGATGGAACGAGTCCGAGCATAGGCAGTTTTCTCTTACGATGGATTTTGCGTCCCATAGATATAATCTTTTACGGAAGTGTTGCAATTATATCCATTGTACTGACAGAAAAAGGCCAGCGCTTAGGGGATTTGGCTGCTGGAACCATGGTTATTCGGAACAAAGAAGAGGTAACCCTTGCCGAACTTACCCAATTTTTAGCCAAAGAGGCTTACAATCCAACCTTTGAGAACGTGTATTTACTCAATCAATCTCAAATAAACACCATCAAGGAGACACTTCTGAGATATAAAACCAATGGAGATTTGGTGATATTGAACGCCTTAGCCATTAAAGTAAAAAGCATTCTTCGCATCGAAAGCAAAGAAGGTGATTATAAATTACTTTTTACGATTGTAAAAGATTTCGAAAATTACAACAATTAATTAGCCCTAATCTACAGGCACTACTTTGTATAATTTCTTAAATTCAAGTAATAAATGCAACTTTACAGGGTAAAATAATAAATATTTTTTCAGAAGAAAGAGAGAAAAAGATTCTCCCTTTCCGTCTGAATGGAATAAATGCTTATTATTGCTCCCTCCTAAAGTTACAAATATGA
>JBBRGJ010000070.1:0-15352 GCA_038240835.1 Bacteroidales bacterium
GTAGCAACCAATAAAGAGACATACTCCTACTTTGCAAAAGTCATCGATGTTTGTGGCAACGAGGTATTATCAAGCGACACAGTTCGCACAATTTTGTTGTCGGGAACGCCTCTTTCGGATTACACCAACCAGTTAACATGGCTTCCCTATGTCGGGTTTTTCTCCAACATTGACAATTACAGCATCTATCGAAGCGTGGGTTCTTCCACTTTTTTCGATTCAATCTCAAATACCACATTTTTAAATCAAATAGATAATATCATGCTGGTTAGATACGACGGAGCTTTTTTCAACTACTTTGTAGAAGCCCAAGAGGGAATTGGGAATCCCTTTGGATTTAAGGATTTCAGTCGTTCGAATGTGATAAAAATTGGGCAACCATCCCTTACTTTTGTTCCAAATGCATTCTCTCCAAATGGGGTGAACAAAATTTTTAAACCCTCCAATATTTTCACCGATTCTGAAGATTATCTGTTTGTTATTTTTAGCAGATCGGGGGATAAAGTTTTTGAAACAAACGATCCAAACATGGGTTGGGATGGGACCTACAAAGGAGAAGGAATGCCCACGGCCATGTATGTATATCGAATTTTTTATTCAAATTACGACAAAAGTCGATTCGAAAAAGAGGGTTGGGTGTTTTTAGTAAAATAGATTTTTTTCTAAATTGTAAACAAATAGTATCACAACAATTTTAACCAATACAAATACGATGTCTAAAATTATTCTGGGAGATAAAGAGCAACAACAAGTATATATTTACAACTATTATTTCTGGCAAAACATGCTAACAGGAACCCTTCGTATGTTTGGAGGCCCAATAATGATTGGTCTTGCCATTTGGTTTTACCTCACAGAAGTAAACAATCCGCTGCTTTACGGAACAGTCTTACTTGCGTATGGAATCTTTTATTCATTGAGACCTTTTATTTACATTCTCATGAATAGAGAAAAATTAGATTTAGGCGTTTTTGAAGTAAACTTTTTCAACAACCACATGACCATTGGAGGAGAAAAAGGGATGCAAGAGTACGAATATTCTGAATTCAAAAAGATTAAACATTACAAAAATTGGTATGTAATCTATTTAAGCAGCTCCTCCATCATCGCAATTCCAGCCAGTCAACTTACTGCGGAAGAGAAAAAAATGATAGATCAAAGAACCATATAATGTCATCAAATTTGAAAATTTGGGGATTACTTTTAATGCTTTTTACAGCGAATATCCAAGCAAAAGCTTCGGATTCGTTAAGATATAAGAAGTTGGATCTCACTGCAAAAGTGTGGGGATTATCTGTTTTTAAAACAGAGAAAAAGCTGTCATCTCCGGATAAAGAGTTGAGTAAACTCATTGAATTGACTTCAACCGATGAGAGTTTCGAACAATATCAAAAAAGGATCATAAAGTGGCACCATCGGGTTTACAAATCAAACACAGATAAATCGTGTAAATGTTATGAGGATGTACCCTATTCGCTTAATTGGGTAAAAGACAAAACTTTGCTTGGTGAAGAATTTTCCAATTATCTGATTGGTGAAGCTTTGGGGTGTAAAGAGCAACAAAATTCTCAGTTTTTCATAAAAGACTATCTGCCTACATTTTACGACGACAAATTCACCATGAAGAAATCAGACACACTGCTCACTCCTGATTTGCAACTCCTTGCGGGGATAAAATATTGGAACATAGTCAATTATTTTTATCCATACGCATCGGATAGCACCCTAATGTGGAGTAATCAAATAAATGATATTATTCATTGTTTCGACACGCTATCTAACTATTCTTCATACATTTACACACTATTGAATACATCCCAAAAACTAAAAGATGGTCATGCCCGGATATATTCCTCGTGGGCAGCCAACCATCTATTTAAAAACGAAATTTCTTTCGAAACAGAAGTCTATGAAGAGTATGCAATTGTCACCAGAGTAGACAGTTCGGAGACGATAATTCGCAGAAACGACCTAATATTGGAAGTAAATGGACGTCCGATTAGCGAACATCTTGAGTATTGGGAAAGATATTTATCCAGTTCCACTCGTGGTTGGTTTTTGCATAATGTAAGAAACTATCTATTCACTTCGCAAGATTCTACCATGGAGTTAGTTATAAGCAGAGATGGGGAATTATTCACCGAAAAAGTGAACTTAGTAAATAGTTCAGAAAAAGGAGTAGCCAAAGACAATGTTGTTTATAATATGAACAAAGATTCCATTGGGTACATAGATATAGGGAACTTAGAGCTGCATCATATTTCTGCTTTAAAAAAGCAATTACAAAAAGCCAAAGCAATCATCATAGATGCCCGTCACTATCCAAACAGCACCTTGTTAGCGCTAAGCAGCTGGTTGGTAGACGAGCAAAAACTATTTGCCTATCACTCTTTGGCCAATTCTACTTGCCTTGGAAATTACAGTTTGGACAGCAGTTTTTCAAACTCAAACGAGTCGGGAAAATATAAAGGAACCGTCGTGTTTGTTGTAGACAGATCCACTATCAGTCAAGGAGAATATATGGCAATGGCGTTTATGCATTCTTCCAATGTGATCACAATAGGCAGAATAACAGCTGGTTCTGTAGGGTTGACGTCGATGTTTTCGCTGCCAGGAAAAATATCTTGTAGAATTTCAACAAGTAAAGTATTTTTTCCAAACCATCAGTTGGTTCAACAAAATGGAATAAAACCGAGCATCGATTTATCGAACAGTAGTGGGATAACAAATTCCGACCAGTTGATTGAATTTGCATTCAAATACATTGAAAAAATCATTCTAAAGAGGCAATAAGAATATTGTCTAAAAAAAATCAAATGGTAAAACAGTTGAAATAATTATCCCGAGGGTTGGCAACTTTTATAAAAAAAATGGTGTCTTACGTAAAGATGGAAAAAAAATAGTATATTTGTTACCATAAAACAGAAAAAACAGAAAAAAATGAGAACATTACAAACATTATTTATTGTGCTTTGCATGAGTAGCTTTGGATTTTCAGGATTTGCACAAACTACTGCTCCAGTAGATCAAACGACAGATCAAGCGAACATTTCTTACAGCAAAGGTGTGAAAGCTATGACTGAATTTCAATACAATGAAGCGATTGCTCTATTTGATGTAGCAATTAAATTAAAAAGCGACATGGCTTCTGCGTATTACTATCGCGCTGTTTGCAAATGTAATTTGGGATTAAAAGCAGAAGCTTGTCCAGATTTAAAGAAAGCATCCGAATTAGGACATTATGTAGAAAAAGTAGCAATCCCTTGTGATTGTGACGCAAAAGATCCGCAGTAATTGCCTTCAAATTAATCATCGTAAGATGTTTCTCAATTAGAATTCAATAAAAGATTATGAAATAGTCGCTATTGCGGCTATTTTTTTTGTGTAGAAGTAACATAATAATTCTTATTTTTGCATATTGAATAAAAAAAGTCAACAATGAACAATGTTAAACAATGGAGCAAGGCAATTATCATCATGATACTTGGCACTTTACCATTAGTTTTGTCCCCTTATTACCAAACAACATGGTATTATACAATGTTTGCAATATGTTCTATTTTTGCACTTTTGGGATTAATTGCTCTTTTTCAACTAATTATCTACACTTTTATGTTCCCTTATAAAAGGGGAATTCTTTCAACAGTGATCTTTGTTGCTTTTATTTTATCTACGCTACTTTTACCCTATTATTGGATTACGTATCATGAATCAAGACCATATGATTTATTAAAAACCAATTTTGAGATAACGGAAGCAAGAGTTGACAAAACCAGTCAAAATGGAGATTCTTTATCGATAAAATATCATTACAACATTGCTGGGATTGTTTATCATACAACAAAAAACATTGAAAGCAACGAAGTTTCTGACCCATTTTACATTAAATACCTACCTTCTAACCCAGAAATAAACGAACCAGCTGTTCAAAATAATAAATAAAATGAAAAAGTTTAAGGATATAATACATGAAGTAAGTCTGTGGCGGGAACGCCATTTAAGTCCACAAAACTTTTTGCTAATTTTAAGTCTTTTTATTGGAGTAATTGCTGCTTTCTCGGCGATAATATTAAAGAATCTAGTCCATTATACTTCCTACTATTTGCACAATAGCTTCACACCAGAGAGTTTTAACTATCTATTTTTGATATTTCCTACCGTTGGGATTATTTTGACCGTGCTTTTTGTAAAATACATAGTAAAAGCAAAAATCAACCATGGAGTATCTCGAATTTTATGGGCAATTTCTCAAAACAAAGGAAACATTGACAAACACAACACATGGACATCCTTAGTAGCCAGTACATTAACTGTAGGTTTCGGAGGGTCCGTTGGATTAGAAGCCCCGATTGTGTATACGGGAGCTGCCATTGGCTCCAATATTTCTAATTTATTTCGACTCGACAATAAATCAAGAATTTTACTCTTAGCTTGTGGAGCAACTGGTGCCATGGCTGCCATTTTTAAAGCTCCTATTGCCGCCATCGTTTTTGCGATCGAAGTCTTGATGATTGATTTAACCACTGCTTCGCTCATGCCGTTGTTGTTGGCATCGGTAGCGGGGACATCGGTCTCTTTTTTCTTATTAGGAAAAAGTGTCATGTTCAATTATTCTGTCAACAGCCATTTTGATTTGCAAAACATTCCACTTTATATAGTTTTAGGAGTATTTACGGGAGCAATATCCATTTATTTTTCAAAAACATCGGGTTGGATCGAGGCCAAGTTCAAGAAAATAGACAAAATTTGGTTCAAAATTGCCATTGGAGGAGGAATAATTAGTCTTTTGATATTTGCATTTCCACTACTCTATGGCGAGGGATACGAATCGTTGACCTCACTTTTGAATGGGCGAGCAGAGGAGTTGATTTTCAACAGTTTGTTTTGGGGATTTAGGGACAATGCATGGATGTTTCTCGGTTTTTTATTACTAGTTTTAATTTTCAAAGTAGTAGCCATGGCCACCACCAATGGTGCAGGTGGAATTGGAGGAGTATTTGCGCCAAGTTTATTTATGGGAGGTATTGCAGGATACTTTATTGCGATACTATTTAAAGTAGTATTTAATATAGATGTTCCTGTCGAAAACTTTGTCCTTGCGGGCATGGCTGGAGTGATGTCGGGTGTAATGCACTCGCCGCTAACGGCAATATTCTTAATTGCAGAACTCACCAGTGGCTATATCCTTTTTGTCCCACTCATGATTACCTCCGCCATCTCTTTTATGACCACCATTCCGTTTGAACCACATTCCGTTTACACCAAACGATTGGCTGCCAAAGGAGAACTGATGACCCATCACAAGGACAAAACGGCACTTTCTCAAATAAGCATTAGAGGAATCATCGAGACTAATTTTTCGAGCATAAAAAAAGATGCTACTTTACGAGAATTGGTCAATGTGATTTCTGAGTCCAAAAGAAATATCTTCCCAGTACTAGATGAAAATAACAAATTCACAGGAGTTGTTTCCTTAGATGAAATTCGAGATGTAGTCTTTTGCGCCGAATTATACGACACCGTGATTGTAAAAGAGCTAATGTTTATGCCGATTGTATCAATCACACCAGAAGAGACTATGGACCATGTGGTAGAAAAATTCAGGTCTAGTAAATACTACAATATGCCTGTAATAGAAGCTGATGGAACTTATGTTGGATTTATCTCAAGAGCAAATTTATATACCAATTATAAAGATATTATAGAGGAAATTTCGGAAGATTAGGGGGGAGAAGTGATGAGTGATGAGCGCGCGAAGCGAGTCTAAAGTGAAGAAAGAAGAAAGATTGAACCACAAAAGTAACAAAAGTGCACATTAAGGAATAAGAAGAAGTGATGTGTGATGAGCGCGCGAAGCGAGTCTGAAGTGAAGAAAGAAGAGACACTTCACTTTGTTCAGTGTGACAAAAAAAACAAGAAGTCTTACTCTACCTAGCAAGCTGGTAAATAAATGTCTTAGTGGTAAAAAGAAGTAAGAAGTAAGATTGAACCACAACTGAGCCACGCCTTGCGTGATAAACTCCGCGAACTCATGAGTACATTTAAATTATAAAAAATGACACGAATAAAAGTAACAAAAGTGCACATAAGGAATAAGAAGAAGTGATGTGTGATGAGCGCGCGAAGCGAGTCTGAAGAGAAGAGAAAGCAGAGGTAAGAAGAGCCTTTGTGTCTTTTGTGTCTTCTTTGTGTAACTTTGTGCCACAGCATAAACCTTTCAGCTATAGCACAAAAGACACAAAGAAGACACAACGTTTCACAAAGGAAGAAAAAGAAGAATACAGAAGTAAGAATTAAGAATTAAGAATTAAGAAATCTTAGTGAATCTTAGTGCTCTTAGTCTACCTAGCAAGCTGGTAGATAAATGTCTTAGTGGTAAAAAGAAGTAAGAAGTAAGAATATGAAACGATTTTCCGTGAAAAGTGCACTTCCCTTCGACTTCGCCGCGGCGAATCAGGGTAAACTAGCTCAGTGTGACAAAAAGAAGGAAGAATACAGAAACAAGAAGTAAAAATTCAGAAAGAAGAAGAACAAGAAGAAAAAAATGAAATATTTAATTGTTGGATTAGGAAATATAGGTTCGGAGTACGAAAAAACTCGTCATAATATTGGATTTATGGTGGTGGATGCTATTGCAAAAGCAGAAGGGGTTAGTTTTACCACTGCTCGTTATGGCTCTGTTGCTCAATTCAAACATAAAGGGAGAACGCTGATCTTGTTGAAACCCTCTACTTATATGAATTTGAGTGGAAAAGCTGTTCAATATTGGATGACGAAAGAGAATATTCCTGTCGAAAATATATTGGTGGTTGTCGATGATCTTGATTTGGGTGTAGGCGTTTTGCGAATGAAATCTAGTGGTGGCGGTGGAAGCCATAATGGACTCAATCATATCATCGAGATTTTAAAAACAGAAGCATATCCTAGATTGAGGTTTGGAATTGGAAAGAACTTCTCCATTGGTCGCCAAGTAGATTATGTTTTAGGAGAATTTACCTCGGATGATATGGAAATTGTAAAACCCAAAATAGAAGAGACACTAAGCATCATCAAATCATTAGTGACCATAGGGATTGAGAGAACGATGAATTTATTCAACAAAAAGAAGTGAGAAATAGGTAATTAACATAAAATGTGTGTACTTTTGTAAAAAAAGAGAACAATGATTCAGAATAATATCACAAAACACATACGCTCGTTTGCCATCATTATCCTTCTTTTATTCATGGCAACTCCCTCCTATTCTCAAGCAACCAGAAAACGGGACAATCCTCCGAAGAGTTCTGGTAGCGATTATACTTCTCGAGACACTCGAAAGAAGAATGCTCGAAGAGGCGGCAGAAGCACGATGCCTGTAGGCATAGAAGGAAAAAAAATAAACATAGGATTTGGTGCTGGTGTTGCACTTCCCGGACTGAGTATTAGTTCCGAAGAACATGCTACCACCGGACTAAATAGTCATTTCTATGCTCATTATCTATTTGGGAACAAAACGACGGTTGGAGTGGGAGCCAATTTCAACTATATCTTTTTGGGGACAAATAATTCGAAATTTTCCTCGGAAAATCAAACCATTACCAAAGCAACCACTTTTCCGTGGACTGCATACACCATTTCGCCATCATTTATAGTAAATCAAACAATTATTCCCAGAGTCAGTGCTCAATTTTTGATAAATGGAGGAGGACTGTTTGTCAATGTCCCCCAAAACCGACTTACCTATACCGATTCTATCAAGCAAATCGGCGAACCCACCATTGTTGTTGAAAACAATTATGTTTACAAAATGGGGATTGAAAAAAGTTGGTTTGTATCAGGAGCGTTGCAATTCAATTATGCATTGTCGCGAAACATGGAAGCTAGAATTGGGTTAGATTATTTCTATGGAAGATTTAATTATACACGAATCAACGAATCGGATATTACCCTTCCTTCCGAATTATTATTAAGAGAGATGAAGTTAATTGATGTTTTTGTTGGCCTTGCATTTAGTTTTTAAACACCAAGCAATATAAAAAACAAACAAGCGTTATTGAGCTACTAAAACGACACTTTATGAAGAGATTGGCCCTGTTATTTATCTTAATTTCAATAGTTGCAATTGACTCAATGGCTCAAATTGGAGGAACCAATACCTATCAATTTTTAGCCCTTCCGAGCAGTGCCAGGCAGGTGTCGATGGGTGGATCGCTATTTTCGAAATACGACAACGATATCCAACTCGCTATTTACAACCCATCATTGCTTACCGAAGAGACCCACAATCAGCTTATGCTGAATTTTACCGACCATTTTTCGGACATCAAACAAGGCAATGTCGCCTATGCTAGACATTTTAAAAACATTGGAAATTTCCAGGCTGGTATCCAATATCTTGATTATGGAACATTTAAAGAGACCGATGCTTCTGGAAATGAATTAGGAAGTTTTACTGCCAACGATTTTGTATTCACCGTGGGTTGGGGACGTCGATTAGACTCCTCTTTGTCCATTGGCAGCAACCTTAAATATATCAGTTCTCATTACGAGGGCTACTTTTCATCGGGCATAGCTGCCGATATTGCCGCTACTTATATCAATAGCGCTAAAAGACTTTCGCTAAGTGTAATTGCTCGTAATGTGGGAACTCAAATAAAAAGTTACCACGATAAAAAAGAGCCACTACCTTTTGAGTTATTGGTAGGAATATCACAAAAGCTAAAAAATGCACCTTTTACCTACAGCGTTGTCTGGCAGAATCTCGAAAAATGGGATTTAACCTATACCGATCCCAACGATCCGACCAATGAACGAGATGCCATTACCAACGAACTTAAGCAGAAAAGCAAAGCCGAAAAGTATGCAGATCAAACATTAAGGCATCTGATATTTGGAATTGAGTTTCAACCTTTTAAAGCATTTGCTTTTCGAATTTCATACAATTATAAACATCGAAAAGAGGTTAGTGTCCCTTCCGCACCAGGTCTAAGTGGTTTTGCGTGGGGATTTGGATTGAAAATTTCAAAATTCCAATTAAGTTACGCTCGAGATATATATCACCCCGGTGGTGCTCCCAATTATTTTACCTTGGGGACAAACTTATCGAGCTTCTTTAAAAAATAGAGATCCATTAAAGCACATACAATGAGGAGAAAATTACAGATTCTAACAATTTTAATCGTTACAAGTTCTGCCGTTTTCAGCCAGAACGTCCCCGAACATATTTCGAATGTAGGCATTTATGGATTCATCGACGAGATGGCGAATGAGAAACTAATCACCATCAATAGCGCCGTAAAACCTTACTCAAAGCTCTTTATTTCAGAGAAACTCACAGAAATATCTACTGTAAAATCTTCGTTGAATAAACGCCAACAAAAAGAGTTGGCTTTTTACATGCAGGAGTTCAACTTAGAAATGAATGCCAATGATACAATGTATCAGTACAACTTATACAAAAACAAGTCGTTTAGCGCCAGCATGGTCCCTTTCGGGTTTCACTATCACGACTCACTTTTAAGAATGACCATTCGACCACAATGGGGAATGAATTATTACAAAACCAAGGATTCGTCGATGTATCATCAGTGGGGAGGCGCCGAATTTTACGGATATGTGGGCAGTCACTTTGGTTTTTATGCTTCGTTAACCGATCATACGCAGAACAGACCTTTATCATCAGCAGGCATTGTTACCCAAGAGCAGGGCGCTACGCTAAAAGGAGAAGCCACCAATAACTACAGCGAAATTAGAGGCGGACTTACCTACTCGTGGAAATGGGGATCGGTAGGACTTATCAAAGACAACATCCAATGGGGCGAACAATATCACGGAGCAAATATTTTATCAGGGCGAACTCAAAGTGTGGCCATGTTGAAATTTAACATGAAACCTAGCAATTGGTTTGAATTCAACTATCTGCACGCACGATTAGCATCCAATGTGGTTGATAGTTCCCAATCGTACATCTATTCTGGAGGCAATACCCGAATTGTAATGCGCCCCAAATATATTGCAGCCAATATGTTCACATTCACCCCTTGGAAACGATTAAATATTAGTTTTGGAAACTCCATAATATATAGTGATGAGAAATTTCAGTTGCAATATCTAATTCCATTTATGTTTTTCAAATCGGTGGACGATACGTATAACGCCACCGAAAATCAAGCAGGAAACAATTCGCAACTATTTGCAACCATTAGTTCGCGCAACATAAAACATCTACATTTGTATGCCAGTGTATTTGTGGATGAAATGTCGATTAAGCGGATGTTTAAACCCTTAGAACAATCAAATTATGCGAGCATAAAAGTGGGTGGCAACTGCACTAATTTTCCGTTGAAAAATTTATCCATTACCACCGAGTACACGCGCAACAATCCGATGGTGTATCAACATTTTATTCCGACCACCACTTTTGCTTCGGGCAGCATCAATATGGGAAATTATTTGGGCGATAATTCAGACGAATTATTTCTATCTATTTCTTACAAACCTTTCTCTCGTTTGCAAGTGACAGTTTCGAGCACTACGTATCGTTTGGGCACCAGATACATTTACGGAACTGTAGAACCTTGGGGAATTCCATTTATGGAAAATGTGGTGTTGAAATCGCAACAAATAGCTGCAAAAATAAGCTACCAACCGCTCACCAATATCTATGTGATGGCAGAAGTAGTTCAGTTCAGCAATCAAGGGAATGAAAGTTACAACCCTCCCTACTTAAGAGCTGGAAATTCTGGGAAAAATATTTTAATAAATGGGACGTTTGCTATTGGATTTTAGCCTTGTTGAAAACCGGAGTCGCATAGATATTGAGTAAAATAAGTTTAAACTCAACTTTATCCACATCGGTATGTTGCACATGTTTTTCGATGTACTTTTCAAAATCAGCTCGTTCTTCTTCGGTGTAGTACTCTGCATACTTATTCGATTCAGAAACAATATCAGCGGCAATATAGTTAGTTTTCCAAAGTTTATACGAATTATAGATTTGATTATCAATTAATTGTGCGATATCTTTAAGCATATCGTTGGCCGGGCGACACGATTCAATTCCATCGAGCATGTCGGTAATTGGTTTTCCAACCACAATTTCCACATTCCCTTTTCGTTGAAGCACGCCCGTATTGATGCTGTTAAAATCTTCGCCGGGTTGTTTCACGTAACATCCCTCTTTGGACAAAACCAATTCTCGTGCTTTCAGCGCATCACACGATTCATATTCGTATGAAATTGCAATGGGAACAATGTTCAAATCTTGAAGACATTCGATGAGTGTTTTATCGCTATTGCTTTGGGCGAACATTTTCAACAATCCTTGTTGGGTAAGATCGTTGCCATCTTTTGTCCTTCCATTTCGTTGAGCAATCCACACAGATTCGCCATCTTCCATAATACTCTTACGGATATATGAGGAGAGGCGGAAAGAGTTATCGAGCATTTCGCGAACAGAACCATCACGAATAACGAGGAACATTTTATTCATTTTAGCAACTTCGACTAATAGTTCAGAAGGGACTAAATTGTTACCAATTGCACTTCTAGTGGTTTCAAATCCGCGATAAAAGAGGGATACCTGCAAAAGAGCAGAATCCAAAACGATATCACGATGTGTTGAAATAAATAAATATTGTTTGTTTTTATCTAAGTTCTCAAGCCCCACCACATTTAAGTTTTTGATGGTTTGATTGATAATCAGTTGAAAAAAATTACCTGAAATCAATTCTTGAAATTCTCTAACAGAAGAAATTTTTTCAATCTCTTTTACTCCCTCTTCAAAATTGTTTGGGTACAAAAAATTTTTCAGAAATCCTCTAAAGCCATCATACTGAAGAACTCTACCTACTGCTTCGTGAATTTCTGAATCGAAATACGGTCTAATATTCTGATATGTTTCGTGATCCATTGATATGTGAAATAAAAATATTCTTGCAAATTTAATACTTTAAAACGTCTATTCTATCATAAAGAAAGTAAATGTCAAAACAAACCAGTTCATTAATAAAACACGTACAAGAATAACATATCATAACACACTGTTTGTATGAACATTACGAAACATTACAAGAACAAATAATCAAATAAAAATAGAATATAAAAAACGTTAAAATGAAAATTCAACCCAATTAATTAATACGCCAAAAAGGCCAAGAAAATTTAATTGCAAACAAGAAATTTATTTTGATTTTGATAATCAGAGATTAGTACAAAGCACTAAATATTTAGCAAACGAATGCAATTTGCAAAAAAAATTATGAATAAATCCACAAGCTAAGAAATCACTTTAAACCACAACATGCATTTATTCAGGCGATTACATTTACAGGCTTCAGTGATTGAGATCTAAATAGTTCGAAAAACAAAAAAATAATCAACGATAGGCAACCAAAGCATAGTTGAAAAGTGTCTTGATAGTGCAGTCAAAAATATTGTAGATGTTGCTCCTGATATATCTAAATAAATTTACTGTTACAATGTTGTTTATTCCCAAAATTAGAAGACATCCCTTTCGCCCAAAGGGATGTTTTTTTATTTGTCCGTTTGCCCCAACCAACATACAATTCATCCCTATTATCACTTAACTCATCGAAAATAAGAGCAATTACCTCAAAAAAGATGGTGTAAAACTTTGGATACCGAGAATAAATCCTTATTTTTGTGAAAAATAAATTGTTACATTAAAATAAATAAACATGTCAAAACTAAAATTAATTGCCTTTGCCTTTCTTTTGTTTTTAGGCAATCAACAAATTTTTGCGACCAATCCGCCTGATGAGGGGATGTGGTTACCTATGCTAGTAGATCGATTGAACTACGTAGATATGCAAAAAATGGGTCTAAAATTAACTTCCGAAGAGTTGTACAGCATCAACCGTTCAAGTTTAAAAGACGCTATCGTTCAATTTGGTGGTGGTTGTACTGGCGAAATCGTTTCTAACCAAGGTTTAATTTTCACAAATCATCACTGTGGATATGGTGAAATTCAAGCACATAGCACGGTAGATCATGATTATTTAACCAATGGATTTTGGGCTTATTCAAAAGCTGAAGAGTTGCCAAATCCGGATTTAACCGTTACTTTTTTAGTTAGAATGGAAGACGTTACCGCAAAGGTAATGGCAGGAGTTACTGCTCAGATGACAGAATCTGAAAGAAGTTCTAAGATTAAAACTGTGATTGCAAAACTTAAAAAAGAAGCTTCAGAAAAAGACAAATACGAAGTATCCGTTAAATCATTTTTCGCAGGCAACGAGTATTATCTATTTGTATATGAGATATTTAAAGATGTTCGTTTAGTCGGCGCTCCTCCATCGTCAGTTGGAAAATTTGGTGGTGATACTGATAACTGGATGTGGCCTCGTCACACCGGTGATTTCTCAATTTTTAGAGTTTATAGTGCACCCGATGGTTCACCGAGAGAGTATAACAAAGAGAATGTTCCACTTACACCTAAACATTACTTACCTATAAATATCAAAGGGGCCAAAAAAGATGATTTCGCTATGATTTGGGGTTACCCAGGCAGAACCGATCGTTATTTAACTTCGTATGGAATTACAGAAGTAGTAGATCACCAAGCACCTACCGTTATAAAATTAAGAGGTGAGAAACAAATTATCATGAAAGAGTTTATGGACAAAAGTGATGCTGTTCGTATTCAATATTCTTCCAAATATGCACAATCGGCTAACTATTGGAAATATTTTATCGGTCAAACCAAAGGATTAAAAAACTTAAATGTTCTTGAGAAAAAGAGAGACATTGAAAAAGAATTTGATGCATGGGTAAAAGCAAATCCTGAAAGAGTAAAAAAATATGGCAATGTACTTACAGATATCGAAGCCAATGTAAAAAGTTCGATGGACAAACAATTGCAAAAAAGAATGTGGTTTTTTCAAGAGATGGTTTCTGGTGCAGAGCTTACATTATTCACCTACCAACTTGGAACTATTGTAAGTGTTTTGAAAAAAGACAAAATAGAACCCAACGATTTAGCTCCTTACAGAGAAATTGCTGCTGCTTTTTACAAAGATTATTACATGCCTTTGGATCGTAAAGTGTTTGCAAAAATGTTAGAATTATACAATTCCGGGTTAGACGAAAAGTATCGTCCTCAAGGGATCAATGACCTTATCAAAAAAGCAAATGGAAATTACCAGAAAGTTGCCGATGATATGTACAAAAAAACCATCTTTTCTACGAAAGAATCATTCGATAAATTCTTAGACAAACCAAAATTAAAAGTCTGGGAAAAAGATCCAATGGTGGTATTGTGGAATTCTATGATGAAAAACTACATGGAATTACAAAGTGAAATGGGTGACAACGAAAAATTCAACATTGCAAAAAGACTCCTTATTGCTGGTTTGAGAGAGATGCATCCAACTAGAAAATATGCTCCAGATGCAAACTCTACCATGCGTATGACTTATGGTAAGATAATGGACTACTCTCCTGCCGATGGAATATTGTATAATTTCTATACCACCGAACAAGGGGTGATTGAAAAAGCAGATTCTTTGAACGACGAGTTTTTTGTTCCTAAAAAATTATTAGATCTATTAAAAGCAAAAGATTTTGGCAGATATGCTGACAAAGATGGTCATCTACCTGTTTGTTTCATTGCAAACACAGATATTACTGGAGGGAACTCTGGAAGTCCGGTAATCAACGGAGAAGGACATTATATTGGATCAGCATTTGACGGAAACTGGGAAGCAATGAGCGGTGACATCGCTTTTGAGCCAAAACTTCAACGTACTATTGCAGTAGATGCTCGATATATTTTATTTATCATCGAGAAATATGCAGGTGCAAAGAATATCATTGATGAATTGAAAATAATTCAATAAAAGAAGTGACGGAATGAAGGGAAAGCGTTGTTGCGCAATGCGTAATTTCTGTTTGAATTTCTTCTGGAAAAACCAAATGAAGTTTTCTCTTTTAACGAATCACTTCTCTGTTTCAAATAAAAAAAGTCCGAGTTTGCACTCGGACTTTTTTTTGCGAATTTTATTGAGATGGCTATGCAAAGTTAGGAGCTGTCGGAATATAATAGTGGGAGTTTTGTTTGATAAGAAACTTGATATGTTTTAATACAGAAAAACATTTTACTTCGAAGATTTTTTTTTAGTGTCACTTTTGTCTTGATATCCCGCCTTGCGGGATAAACTCCAGTAACTAATTCATAGTCCCGTCAGGGATGTAATGTCGGTAAAAGCTATATAAAAAAACGATCATTGAGTGCCGTTAGGCACGTAACCGAGAAAAATCAATCAATTCAATTTCTTATACGGTTACGTCCCCATGGGACTTATTTTAATTTTATCAACTATTTTTTTTTTACCGACATCTTGTCCCTACGGGA
>JBBRGJ010000071.1:0-15317 GCA_038240835.1 Bacteroidales bacterium
AACATGCATTCGCTCCTTCTTGACTTTTTGCATACTTTTGCGTCAAGGCAAAAGTATGAATCAAAAAGAAAAATCTTCTGAGTAAAATGGTTTTCTGTATTTAAAGAATTATAAAACTATTTCTGATTTTTCTACTTTTCGGGTCTTCCTGAGTTAGCCTGCCCTGAGGCATCGAAGGGAAGGACTTCATAAGTTTATACTATGTATACTTCGACAGGCTCAGTATGACCGTTAAAAGAACACGACTGCAATGTTTGTATTTAGTTGCAAAGATCGGTAAATCCCCTCACTGTCATTAACCTTTTATTTCCAAAAAAAATTTGGATAAAGTCTCAGTATAACATTTGCAAAAGCGTTAACGCTCAATATTCTAAGTTGCAAATATCTTTGTTTTTTACCGACATATTATCCCAACGGCACAATCCATCCGCATCAAGAATCTCCGAAAGCAGAGATGATTGATTATTTATAAAAAGCACTTTGGCTGTTACAACAGTTTTCCGAAGAAATTGGAGATATCAAACCAGACTACTTTTTTCTTGTAGTTTTTGGAAGGCTCTACGAGAAGTTTGTCGTAAACTCTTTTTTCATCAACGATTAGCGCTTGGCCGTTGACCTCGCCGGTATATAAAATATTGTAACAAATGAAGTATTCATCAGTGATGCAAACCACATCTATTGCGTTTTTCTTGCTCTCGCCGTCTCCGGTAGAAAGAATTGCATCGTACAATCGATTTAATAAAATAACCCGTTTCTTCGCTTTCAAATCTGCTGGATCTATTTCGATTGACACAAATGTTTTTAAAAAGTTAGCCGTCAAATTCATCGGATGTTTTATGAGGATGGAATCCAATTTTTCGTCTGCACTCATTAGTTGCTTATTGCGAATGTCTTGTTCCACTTCTGACAACCGAGGCTGATCGTACGCAGAAAAACCCGGCATGACCAGTTGTCCATAATAAAGCAATTTCACCTCTTTTTCAGTCAAAAGAGTGTCTAAATTAACAAAACGATCGACCAATTGCTGATATACTGTGATGGGCGTAGTTGCTTGTTTCAAGACAGATGAAGATATTTCAAAATCTGTAATCGTTCCTTTTTGGAATAATTTACATGAGGAGAGGCTCATTAATAATAATAAAGAAAGTCCAATATTAAAAAATTTCATCGTTTCTGTTTTAGTTAATCTGCTGAAAAAAAATAATCTAATTAACTCTCAAGTTGAAGTTAATTAGACAAAGATATCGTATTTATTTTACTTTAGAAACAAAAAAAGTCTGCAAGAAAAATGCAGACTTTTTTGTTTAGGAGTCAATCATCCTTTATGAAGTATTTACCAGAAAACGAGTGATTGACCCCGATTCAAAGAATCGAGGGTTTGCAATAAGAAAACGTCAAATTTGAGGCTTGCGCGGCAACTAAAACAGTGCGTTTACTTCTGTAAATAAGCTGATTTAGTTGCAAGCATAACCCTGCCCGCCGTTTGTATGCCAAAGCTCATGCATAGGCAGGCGGGGAAAAAGTTGACGCTTTCTTGCAATCACTAGGTATAGCTTTCGATGGGCTCACAGCTACACATCAGGTTTCTGTCGCCATAAGCGTCGTCAATTTTGGTCACTGTAGGCCAATATTTATCGGCATGTGGCATTGGATAAGCTG
Organism: Bacteroidales bacterium; assembly: GCA_038240835.1. Taxonomy (GTDB): domain Bacteria; phylum Bacteroidota; class Bacteroidia; order Bacteroidales; family WCHB1-69; genus JBAXTE01. Next base: position 1,660 of record JBBRGJ010000071.1, read on the forward strand.
CTTTTTGGCGAGAATATGGAAGATTCCACTCATCCGCAGTCACCATTAGCGCTGTGTGAGGAGCTTTTTGGATTACATTTATCTCCTTATCTGCTTTTCCGGATGCAATTTCAGAAATCTCATCGTGAATCATAAGTAGAGCATCACAGAATCTATCCATTTCGCTCAATGGTTCACTTTCGGTAGGTTCTACCATCAATGTGCCGTGAACAGGGAATGCAACAGTAGGAGCATGGAATCCATAATCCATCAATCGTTTTGCAATATCAATTGCCTGAACACCAGTGCTTAGACTAAATTCGTTGCAATCGATGATAAATTCGTGTGCACAAGTTCCATTCGTTCCTGTGTAAAGAATTTTGTATTTTTCTTGAATACGTTTCATCATATAGTTTGCATTCAAAATAGCTAATTTAGTCGCTCTGGTAAGACCTTCGCCACCCAATAGTTTGATATAACCATAAGAAATTGGAATTACGGAAGCGCTTCCATAAGGGGCACCTGAAACAGGAACTCCGTTTTTGCCACCCGTTTCGACCATGCCGTGATTTGGCAAAAAGTCAGATAAATGAGCTGCAACACCAATAGGACCTACACCAGGACCGCCACCACCGTGAGGAATAGCGAATGTTTTGTGTAAGTTGAGGTGACAAACGTCAGCGCCCATAAATCCAGGACTAGTCAATCCCACTTGAGCGTTCATATTTGCGCCATCCATGTATACTTGACCACCATTATCGTGAATAATATTGATGATATCGATGATTCCCTCTTCAAATACACCGTGAGTAGAAGGGTAAGTAATCATCAAACATGAAAGTTTTTCTTTATTTGCTTCTGCTTTTTCTTTTAAATCAGAAACATTTACGTTTCCATTTTCGTCAGATTTCACAATAACGATATCCATTCCAGCCATGGCAGCGCTAGCAGGATTAGTGCCGTGAGCCGATGATGGAATCAATACAATATTACGTTGCGAATCACCTCTGCTGATATGGTAACTGCGAATCACCATTAAGCCGGCATATTCACCAGACGCACCAGAGTTTGGTTGGAACGACATAGAGGCAAAACCTGTAATTTCGCATAAATCTTTTTCAACTAATTTTATCAAACTTTGGTAACCAGCCGCTTGATCCACAGGAACAAATGGGTGAATAGCACCAAATTCTGGCCAGCTTAAATAGAACAATTCCGAAGCAGCATTTAACTTCATGGTACAGCTACCTAGTGGAATCATGGCTCTATTGAGCGATAAATCTTTAATTTCTAACGATTTGATATATCTCATCATCTCAGTTTCTGAGTGATACGTATTAAAGACAGGATGTGTTAAAAACTCAGAAGTACGTTGGAATTTTGCATCGTAGGTAGACATTGTCTCGCAATACGAAGGATCGCATACGTAATTATTGAAGGAGACACCCGCTGCTTTTGCGAAAATAGATAATATTTGGTTGATATCAGCCAAAGAAGTCGTTTCGTTCACGCTGATTCCAACATGAGTCTCGTCGATAAATCTGAAGTTGACGCCTTGGGCAAGTGCTTCTTTTCTGATGCCTTCAGCAGTTGCTTTTCCAAATAATTCAACATTTACCGTATCGAAGAAATTGGCATTCAGTTGTTTGTAACCTAATTTTGTAATTTGCTCGTTTAATACAGCAGTTAAAATATTGATATGGCGAGCGATGTTGCGAATTCCTTTTTGTCCATGATACACCGCATACATACCCGACATAATTGCCAATAGTGCCTGTGCAGTACAAATATTAGAAGTTGCTTTTTCGCGTTTGATATGTTGTTCACGAGTTTGAAGCGCCATTCTTAGTGCTCTGTTTCCGTTAGCATCTTTGGAGATACCGATAATACGACCAGGAATAGTACGTTTGAATTTTTCGAGGGTAGCAAAGAAACCAGCGTGAGGTCCACCGTAACCCATTGGCAAACCAAAGCGTTGCGAAGAACCGAACACAGCATCTGCGCCCCATTCGCCTGGAGGAGTAAGCAAAGCTAAGCTCATCAAATCAGCAGCAACACCTACTAAAATATTTTTAGCGTGACATTTTTCGGTAAACCCAACATAGTCGTTGATTGAACCTTTTTGGTCGGGGTATTGAAGAATAGCGCCAAAGAAAGTATCATCTAATTCAATGTCGTTAGAACAACCCAATACGATTTCTATCCCAAGAGGCAACGCACGAGTTTTAAGCACGTCGATAGTTTGTGCAAAAACGCGTTGTGAAACAAAACATTTTGACACATTATTTTTCACTTGTTCTCTAGAGCGGCTATTGAAGAACATAATCATAGCCTCACCAGCAGCAGTAGATTCATCTAAAAGAGAAGCATTTGCAATTGGAAGAGCCGTTAAATCCGAAATTACCGTTTGGAAATTAAGCAATGCTTCTAATCTTCCTTGTGATATTTCTGCTTGATACGGAGTGTATGAAGTGTACCAACCTGGATTCTCTAATATGTTACGCAAAATAACGCCAGGAGTGATGGTATCGTAATATCCTTGCCCAATATACGTCTTGTAAATTTTGTTTAATCCACCAATTTGTTTAATGTGGTTTAAATATTCCCACTCGTTTAATCCATCGGGAAGATTAAGTGCTTTTGTTAAACGAATTTTCGATGGAACTGTTTTTTCAATTAGTTCATCTATCGTTTTAAAACCAATAGTAGATAACATTTTATCTACCTCATTGTCACGAGGTCCATTGTGTCTTGAGACAAAATTGTTTGTAATCATATCGAAATCAATTTTAAATTATATACATAAAGTAAGAATTACTAACGCAATACTTCTTGATTAAATCATAAATCGAGGGTTAGTCCAACAACAATTTGCCTTAATATAGAGCACAACTGTTCGTTTACAAAAAATCACAATTATCACAAAACCAATATATTGCTATAATAAACAAAGAACTTTTTATTGTTTAGCAAAGGTAATATTTTTTTACATGATAATGGGTCTCATTTTGGAAAAAATTCACAATGAGATAATTGAAAAACGAGCTTAAACGATGTTGAAACAGGACAACGATACAACTTTTGTTGCAATCCTGTCACAACTCCTATCTTGAGCTGTGTAAGTTCATTTTTGACTTTTGTAACACACTCAAACTATCAAAAAAAAGACCCGTTAAATTTCTTCAACGGGTCTTTATTTTTAAAGTAAAAGATGTTACCTGTTTTTCTTACGAGTAGCATAGCTAATTCTAAAAGCATTAGCCAAACGTAATTGTTGTTTTACATCGGTTACAATGCCCATTTTTACTTCTTGATCCACCTTGATGGAAGTAGTTAAAAATGGTCTATCTGATTCGACTTTTGACAATCTCTCTTTTTCGATAAACTCACCGATATCGGAAGGCTCTCCAAATTGATCGTTTAATTGAATACGAGGTTCACTTCCATATTGAGCAACCTTTATAGGTGTTCCAATATAGATACTGCTCACTAACGATTTTTTTTCTAATTTTTGTACTTCAGTTGCTTGAGGAGGTGTAACTCTAACAAACAAGGTGTTTTCACGCATTTTGGTGATCACCATAAAGAAGAACAGAAACATAAAAATGATATCGGACATTGAGCCAGTATTAATAGCTGGAGTCTCTTTTTTGCCCTCTTTTTTAAATCTTCCCATTATTTTTTACCTCCTATGTCTTTAGGTTCAGCTTCCGAAATCGCAATTGGCACAGCTTTTTGGATATCTTTTTTGGACTCTTCGTCTAAATCTTCATAATTTCTAGAGAATTTAGCATTAGACATCTTATCACGAATCTCATTCACCGCTTTGGTAAGCTCATTTTGTACTTTTATATACATACCATAAGAAGTACCGCGGTCATTTTGAAGCGAGATGATACCTTTAGAACGACGAACAATTCCAAGAGCGCCAATTTCTTCCTCTTTTTGTTCCGACATATTTGGATCATCACTAGGATTTGTCAAGAATTTTACGGCATCATCTTTCAAAGAAGAGATATCACTAGGTTCCCCATTAACCATCAATTGATCGCTCATATTCACCAATACTTGAAGAACATTTCGTTCTTTTACTGGAGGAATTTCAGCATCTTTATCAGGAGGAGGAGGCAACTTTCTTGAAATCCCCTGATCGGTATTAATCGAAGAGGTGAGCAAAAAGAAGGTAAGCAGCAAGAACGAGATGTCTGCCATCGACCCTGAATTTACTTCTGGTGTTTTTCTGCCCATAATTTTTGTTATTTAAATCTTGTTGAAATAGTTGACCAAATTGTAGCTAGTAGTGCACCTAGTCCAAAGATATAGGTAGAAAGCAAACCTCCACCAATTAATTTGGACAAACCAGGAGAAACAGCAAACCTTTGTTCAATTACTGAATTTGTAGAAGAGGACATAAGATATCCTACTAAAAGAACTGCAAGCAAGACACCCATTCCAATCAATGCTGATTTGGAATCTTTGAAGTTGCTTAATACGCCCCAAATTGCAAAGCCAATCATGGTAACAAAAGCAATCGCCATAATAGAATATACGGCATATAAGCTAAAGCCCAAAATAGAAGAAGTTGCTTCTGGAGCTGTTGGGTTAAACTTTGCAGCAAAGTATACAATCGCAATAGAAGCAGATATAGCAACTATTCCCAACAATATTGATATTATTTTATTTTTCATTTTACAGGCTCTATATTTAATGAATAATTAATGTTCAAGAAACGTAATTTCGAAAGTTCAAAAATTAGCGTTTTGATTTGATTAGAATATCCATAAACGAAATGGTAGCATCTTCCATTTGGTTAACAATAGAGTCAATTTTTGATACCAAATAACCATAGAATACTTGAAGAACAAGCGCTGTGATAAGACCAAATACGGTTGTTAAAAGAGCTACTTTCATACCACCCGCAACAACAGTTGGAGAGATATCACCCGCTTTTTCAATATCATCAAATGCTTGAACCATTCCGATTACTGTACCCAAGAAACCAAGCATAGGAGCGATAGCGATCATCAGACCAATCCATCCCAAGTTAGATTCTAGGCGGCCCATTTGAACACTACCGTACGAAACGACAGATTTTTCAACGACGTCCATGCCTTCATCAGTGCGATCCAAACCTTGATAGAATACACTAGCAAGAGGTCCACGTGTGTTACGACAAACTTCTTTAGCTGCTTCAACACCACCTTCAGTTAAAGATGTTTCAATTTTCACTAAAAGTTTGTTTGCATTAGTAGAAGCCATATTTAAATAAATAATACGCTCAACTACTAAAGCCAAACCAAGGATCATACAAATAAGAATTGGAGCCATCCAGCCAGCGCCACCTTCAATAAATTTGTTTTTCAAAACTTGGTGAAAAGAACCACTTGCAGCAGGTGCTACTTCGGTCTCTTGAGCAACAGGTTTGTTAGCTAATGCTGTACTGTCAGGGTCTGCTACTGCAGCTGAGTCAGGTTTTTCGCCTTTTGCTACTTCAGTTTTTGCAACTGCTTTTTTGTTGTTTTTAGCATCTTGTGCTACCACGCTCGAAACACTCATTGAGAGTATTGCAGCAAGGGTAAATAAAGCAAATAATTTTCTCATAGGTCTGCTTATTAATTTTAATTGTTGTTTTTGATTATTCCTATTTATTGTATACTATAACTAAAATTCTTTTGAAATAGTATAAATCAATAAAAAAAAATGCGGAGAGAATGGGATTCGAACCCATGAAGCCCTTTAGGAGCTTACGCGCTTTCCAAGCGCGCGCCTTCGACCGCTCGGCCATCTCTCCGGTTGTATTTCTTCTATGAACTTATGCTAAATCTTAAGAACGTTTGCTATTTCAGAGCGCTAATGTACAAAAAAAATCAATTTCACAAAAAAAATCTTTTTGTGAATAATTTATCTAAACGGTGATTTCTCCTCGTAACGACCTCTGAATCAGCAATTCTATCTCTTTTTTTGTTTTTTTTGATCCTAATAAAAACATTAACTTTGTCACCATCGCTTCTGTTGTAATATCAAATCCGCCGATTACTCCGATTTCTCCGAGCAATAAACTGGTCTCATATTTTCCATGTTCTACCGCTCCTCCCCCTTTGCATTGGGTTACATTTACAATGATAATTCCGCTCTCGATGGACTCTTTTAATAAGTTGATAAACCAATCGTTGGTGGGTGCATTTCCCGAACCATACGTTTCCATAATTACCGCTTTCAAGCCCTTTATTCCCAAAATTGCCGATACTGCATGCTCGTTGATTCCGGGATATAGTTTTAAAATTGCAATGTTATCATCTATGTTGGTATGCACTTTCAATCGTTTGTAATTGGGCGCGTTTATCACCTCTTTATTATATCGAATGTGGACTCCTGCTTCTGCTAAAAATGGATAATTTGAGGAGACAAAAGCCTCAAAATTTTCTGCATTATTTTTATGGGTTCTATTTCCACGGTAAATTTTATTCTCGAAACAGATCACCACTTCCGGCACCAAAGGCACACTGTCCTCGTATGCGGAAGCCACTTCTATCGCATTGATAATATTCTCTCTACCGTCGGTTCTGATCACACCCAAAGGCAGTTGCGAACCTGTAAGCACGACTGGTTTGTTTAAATCTTCGAGCATAAAACTCAATGCCGAGGCGGTGTAAGCCATCGTATCTGAACCATGCAAAACCACAAATCCGTCGTAACGGGCATAGTTTTTCTGAATACTGATCACCAAATCTACCCAAAATTCAGGTTTTACATTGGATGAATCAATCAAAGGAAGAAAGTTTTTAAACTCAATGTTACAATTGTATAGTTTCAACATAGGAATGTATTCGTACACATTGTCAAAATTAAAGGGGACAAGCGATCCAGTAATAGGATCTTGAATCATCCCGATGGTTCCTCCGGTATAAATAACCAGAATATTTCTAACTTGTTGCATTTTATAATTTATTTTCAGTGGTTATCTTAAATAATTCAATCGCATTTTGAGTGGTGATTAACGCAACTGCTTCCAGTGGCAAATTTAATGTATTTGCAACCGATTGAGCAATGATTGGAATATAACTGCTGTCGTTGCGTTTTCCTCTGTTGGGAACGGGAGATAAAAAAGGAGCATCGGTTTCTAATAAGAGGTAATTTAACCCCGTTTTGGAAACCACTTCGGGCAGTTGCGATTTTTTATAGGTAATGGGTCCGCCAATGCCTATGTAAAAACCAAAATCTAACACCTCTTTTGCCTTAATATAATCCCCCGAAAAGCAGTGAAAAACACCCGTTAATCCTTTTCCTTTATATATAGAAAGCACATCCATAATCTCTTTGTGTGACTCTCGGCTGTGCACCACCAATGGCAAATGTTCTTTCAGCGCCCATTCGCAGTGAATTTCTAACGATTCGCACTGTTGCTTGAAAAAAGTTTTATCCCAATACAGATCAATGCCTGTTTCGCCAATTCCATAAAATTTATGCTCGGTTAACGCTTTTTCAAGCTCCGCCAACACTTGTTTGTAGTTCTCTTTGACATCCGTGGGATGAAGCGCCAGCATTGGAAAACAGTTATTGGGAAACTGATTTGCCACCTCCAACAGTTTGGGCAGAGAATCGGCATCGATATTTGGCAACATCAGATACTCCACTCCCGCTGCTATTGCATTGGCTATCACCTCGAAACGGTCTTGATCAAATTGCTCGAGGTAAAGATGCGTATGTGTATCTACAAACATCATATCTGATTTCCAATTAAAGTGCCTCGGGTATAACCTTCTACAAAAAGGGTCACATATTCACCGATTTTCACCTCGCCTTTTGGAAAAACAACTACTTTATTCTGAGATGTTCGTCCATAAAGATGTTCTTTGGATCGTTTGGAAAACCCTTCGACCAAAACTTCGAATGTTTTGCCCACATCTTTTTTATTTTGACTCAAACAGTGCTTTGATTGCAAATCAATAATTTCTTGCAAACGGCGTGCTTTTGTCTCTTCGGGAACATCGTCGGGGAAACGTTTTTCGGCAGCAGTATTTGGACGTTCTGAGTATTTATACATGTACGCAAAATCATATTTCACCAACTCCATCAACGACATCGTCTCTTGGTGATCTTCTTCGGTCTCTGCACAGAAACCAGCAATAATATCAGTAGAGAAAGAGGCTTGAGGCAGATATTTCTTAATGGCGGCAACTCTCTCTAAATACCACTCTCTGGTATATTTTCTGTTCATTTTGGACAACATATTATTGCTGCCCGATTGAATAGGAAGGTGAATACTTTTGCAGAGATTATCATATTTTGAAATCACAATCAACAAATCGTCCGAAAGATCTTTTGGGTGAGACGTAGCAAATCGAACCCGAAGAAGAGGATTTACTAGCGCTACTTTTTCTAACAATTTTGGAAAATCAACCGTCTCCTCGTTCTCATTCCAGTGGTATGAGTTTACATTTTGTCCGAGCAGTGTTACCTCGTGATATCCATTTTGGAAAAGATTTTCTGCTTCGGCAACAATTGTTTTTGGATCTCTACTGCGCTCTTTCCCACGAGTATAAGGAACTACACAATAGGAACAGAAGTTTTCGCAACCACGCATAATGGAGATAAACGCCGAAACACCATTGGTATCGTAACGAACAGGAGCAATGTCGGCATAGGTTTCCTCTTCGGATAAAATTACGTCGATAGCTTGCTGACCAGTGCCCACTTCTTTCAATAGTTGGGGAAGATTACGATATGCATCGGGACCCACCACCAAATCAACCGCAGCCACTTCTTGCAAAAGTTTCTCTTTTAACCGCTCAGCCATGCATCCCAAAACACCTACTTTTAAGTGCTTACGCCTGCGCTTCATAAAACCAATCTGAACCAAACGTCGGCGGATTCTATCTTCGGCATTGTCTCTAATAGAGCAAGTATTCAAAAATATCAAGTCCGCTTCTTTAATATCCGTCGTTGTTTCGTGACTTTCGGACAAGACCGATGCAACGATTTCGCTGTCGCTGAAATTCATTTGACACCCGTAAGTTTCTATATATAGTTTTTTCTTTTCCGCCATAATTCCTGAAATTTTGTGCAAAAGTACAAAAAAAGGTTGTGCGAAGCTTCCAACTTTTGTGCGAAGTTGTGCGAAGTGGCTGTGCGAAGTTTGAAACTTCGCACAACTTCGCATAACTTTTGTATTTTTGTAGTATCTTTGTCTAATTATTTATTTGAATTATAGTTGTGAATTTATTTGAAATATTTATCATCTCTTTTGGATTGGCGATGGATTGCTTTGCGGTGAGCCTTTCTAGTTCTATCTGTTTGCCTTGTTTGAAGCGACGTGATTTTTTGAAGATTGCTCTTTTCTTTGCCCTTTTTCAGGCAGGAATGCCCGTGATTGGCTGGTTGCTTGGAATTGCTTTTTATGATTCCGTGGCTTCCATCGATCATTGGATTGCTTTTTCGATATTAGGTATTATTGGAGCAAAAATGATTGTAGAAGCATCAAAACCCAAAAAAGAGAACGAAAGTTACAACATTAAACATCTCAAAATCCTCCTGATGCTTTCCATCGCAACCAGTATAGATGCTTTTGTTGTTGGGATGAGTTTTGCCTTTTTACAAGTAAATATAATAATTGCCATTATCTCCATTGGAATCATTACCTTTATCATGTCGTTAATTGGTGTCTATTTGGGCAAAAGATTTGGAAATTTAATTGCAAGCAAATGGGCGGAAATTTTAGGAGGAACTATTTTGATCGCCATCGGACTGAAAATATTAATACAACATCTCTATTTTAGTTAATATCACACTTTTAAATATACAAACAAATGAAAATCAAACATTTCACATTATTCGCAACATTGCTCTTCGTAGTAGAGGCAATTTTCGCACAGATTCCTGCCGGATATTACAACACGGCAACTGGAACTGGCGCGGCGCTTAAAACGCAACTTTACAACATTATTAAAGGACACACCTCCGTTTCTTACGATCAACTTTGGACGTCTTATTACACCACAGATAGAAAAGCAGATGGTAAAATTTGGGATATCTACACGGATAATTGCGTGTTTACCTATTCTTCAAGTCAATGTGGCAATTATAATAATGTTTGCGATTGTTATAACCGTGAGCATTCATTTCCTAAAAGTTGGTTTAATGATGCATCTCCTATGGTTTCTGACATCTTTCACATCTATCCCACCGATGGAAAAGTAAATGGAATGAGATCAAATTTTCCTTATGGCAATGTTGCCGCCAGTGGGACAGCATGGGGTAATGGCAAACTTGGAGCATGTGTTTTTCCAGGATATTCTGGAACTGTATTTGAACCTTCCAACGAATACAAAGGCGATTTAGCTAGAACATATTTCTACATGGCCACTCGTTACGAAAACGTTATAGCTGGCTGGGAGAACAACGATGCAAATGGTGATGCCATGCTTGATGGAAACAGCTACCCATGCTTTGAGCCTTGGGCTTTAGCTCTTCTAATCAGTTGGCACGAGTTAGACCCTGTTAGTCAAAAAGAGATCGACCGAAACAATGCGATATATAGTAGTGTTCAACACAATCGCAACCCTTACATCGATCATCCTGAATGGGTTTCTGCTGTTTGGAGAGCACCTGTTGCAGTGACTTCGGTGGTGGTAAATTCTGCGGGCGATGTTACTTCTATTGCCACTCCCGCTGGAACTTTACAGATGTCGGCTACAGTTGCTCCTGCCAATGCGACCAACCAAAATGTTACCTGGTTGACAATTCCAGGAACAGGTTCAGCCAACATCACCAATACCGGATTATTAACCGCAGTCACCAACGGAGATGTTACCGTAAAAGCGACCGCCAACGATGGTTCGGGTGTGTTTGGAACCAAAATAATTACAATATCAAATCAAGTAGTAAGTGTTGATTCTTATCAAAACAGTTCGAACATCTCTTTCTATCCAAATCCTGTAGAAAACACATTAACCATTGACATGAGTGCGACCTCTTCGCTTCCTTCATTGGTATGGATTTCGGATGTTACCGGAAAAATCATCTTCCAAACGGCTCCTACTGCTTCTAAATTGGACATAGATATGACAAATGTCAACAAAGGAATTTACTTTTTGAACCTCAACAGTGCTCAAAATAAAATCACCTATAAGTTAGTTCGTTAATATGGCAAATATCAGAATCACAAAACAGTTTAATTTTGAAATGGCACACGCGCTTCAAAATTACGATGGTCCATGCAAAAATATTCATGGTCACTCCTACGAACTGTTTGTAACCGTAATAGGCACACCGATCAACGATATAAATCATCCAAAAAATGGAATGCTGATTGATTTTGGCGACCTTAAAAAGCTTGTAAAAACGCTCATCATCGACAAAGTAGACCATGCTTTGATCTTTAATAAATCGATAGACAAGGAGGTTTTTAATTTATTTAAAAAACAATTTGACAACATCTTCTTAGTTGATTATCAACCTACCAGCGAAAACATGTTGGTCGATTTTGCAGAAATTCTAACACAAGCATTGCCAAAAAACATCAAACTTCACAGCTTAAAACTAAGAGAAACGCATACCTCGTTTGCTGAGTGGTTTGCGGAAGACAATTAGGGGGAAGGTGTAGGGCAAAAGGTGCAGGGTACAAGGTAAATGAAGGGTAGTCTAAAGTTTATAAAGCTCCGTCAAATAATCAAAAAAAGTATTTTTTTGATTATTTGACGAGAGTCCTCGAAAAATGACAATCCGCCAGTTGGCGGATTTATTTTTCGGGAGTAAAAGGGAAAAGCAAATAAGATTTTGTTTTGCCTTTGGGGAAGAAGCATTTTTAGATTATTGCTTTTGAGCTATTATTATGTTATATTTGTCGATACATTAAAAGTAAAAGCTATGACTGACAATATATTATTCAAGTACATGGACCGGATATCGGTTAAAAAGGTTCCTCAATACAAACCCGGTCCTGCGATTACTATTTCTCGCGAAAGCGGTTGTTTTGCAGTGGAAATTGCTGAGAAATTGGCGGTTAGGCTTTCTGAGAAAAACCAAAAAGTAAGTGGGAAAAACTGGAATTGGATAAGTAAAGAGATTATCAGCGAAGCTGCGATCAAACTTCAGACGAACGAAACTCATGTTAAACGTTTTTTAGATGGGGTATCGAGCAATTTTTTAGGAGATATATTGGCTTCTTTTTCCAAACCTTACGCCAGCGACGATAATCTTAAAAGCACAATTAAGAACGTAGTGCAAACATACGCCGAGCAAGGAAATGTAATTATTGTGGGTAGAGGTGGTTTCTTTATTGCACAAAATATTGTTCAAGCACTTCACATAAAACTCATAGCCCCAAAGAGTTGGAGAATAGAAACTTTAGCAAAAAAACAAAACATTAGTTTAATAGATGCCCAAAAGCAGGTAGAAGAAAACGACAAAAAAAGAGAGAACTTTCTCAAGTTTTTTCTTGAAAAAGAAGATGAGAACAGCATGTTTCATGTCATTTTTAACTGCGAAAAACTTACAGCCGACGAAATTGTAAATCAAATTATGCTCATGGCTGAAGAGAAAAGAATGTGACGGGGAGGAAGTGACGATCCCGAAAAATAAATCCGCAAACTGGCGGATTGTGATTTTTCGAGGATCCTCGAAAAAAAAAGAAATCATAGATTTATATTTTTTCGGGAGTGACGGGTGACGGGTGTGAGCGAATTTTTAAAAAATCAAAGATTTTTTAAAAATTCGAGACGCTTTGAGAACTGTCCTCCGGTCGAGCTTTGCTCTGTTAACTGTTCACTGATCATTGTTCTCGGTTCTTCCTCTTCACTGATTTTCTTTGTTTGCCCCAGCCAGTTCGACTTCGCCGCGGCGAATCACTGCATCGCCTAGAGGGAGCAAAGAAAATCTTTTTGTTTTTTCTAAGTACCACTTCTGTCGAGCTTAGCTCTGACAACTGTTAACTGTTCACTGCTAACTGTTAACTGATCACTGTTAACTGAACTCAGTCTTACCCTTAAAATCAGACCGTTCCCTAAATAATACCCACATGTTGCCCTAAAGCGATAATCAGAATACTTTATATACTATATCTTTAGCCAAAGGCTAAAAGAAAGAGGGAGTATATTATGAAGATTCTGAGAAAATATCTGTTGATTATTGTAATGATTCTTGCATCAATGTTTGGGTTTGGACAAAATTCAAAAAACATTGACCCTACCCCTGCAAGTAATAAAACTTCGGGAATGCGAATGAACAATAATGTGGATAAAGCCAAAATTAACCAAACCGAAAATCCTGCACTAACCCGACTTACCCAAGCCAACACAGCGAATTCTGCCCCGGAAACGTATGAAAAAGATGCCGTTTTTGCTGGAAAAAACCCAAAAGATGAAGTTATAGAGAGACGCGATCGGACTTCCAAGCATTTTAGAAATGCGGATGGATCCTTTGATGCAGTTCTTTCTACCGGTTCTGTTAACTATTTAGAAAAAGGACAATGGCTTACGATAGAAAGAGCTATTTTACCTAATAACACCCGCGAATACCCAGAGTATGAATTTGCAAACACCAAAAATAGTTTTAAAACTTATTTAAGCAACGACCAATCTAAAGGAATAAAAACTATAGTTGAAGGCCAAGAAATTAGTGAATGGCAAAATAAAAAAATAGAGTTTTTGGACGAAAACTTAAACTTAATATCCGCCATTAAA
>JBBRGJ010000072.1:0-15287 GCA_038240835.1 Bacteroidales bacterium
TAAACCTTTCAGCTATGCCACAAAAGACACAAAGAAGACACAAAAGACACAAAGACTTCTTCGTTTTTGTCCCACAATCGGGAGTAGTGAAGTGTCTCAACCCAAGGCTCTTCTTGCTTCTTATTTCTGTATTCTTAATTGTCTTCGTCGAACTTCGTTTCTGTATTCCTTTTCTTCTTTTCCCCGCTTCGCACCTCTGCGTCCTCAACTTTTTTCCTTCTCTCAGCGGGCTCTGCGGTTATTCTTCTTCTTCTCACTTTCCCCCAAAAACTGCTTTCAAAAAAGTTTCGTCTTGTTGCAACCACACTGGGTAAAAGGCTTCGTCGCCGAAGACAGATCTGCCAATAAATGCTTTCAGCCAAGCTTTTCCTTTCTCTTTGCTGTATTTGATTTTGGCATCGTCGCGTTTGAGACCTGATTTTACAGAAAATTCGACCAGATCGTCAAAAATTTGATCGGTAATCACAAACGATTTCACAAAAGAATCCTTGTTGTAAGATGCCTTTAACTGGACACGGTGATCGTCCACATATTTAAACGAGAACTGATTGATCAATCCCATGTTGAAAAGAGCATTAAACCAGGTATTGTTTTCATTTTTACCGAGTGGGATAAAGATATCTGGCATAATTCCACCACCGCCATAAACGGTTCTTCCTAATGAAGTTTTGTATTTCAACGAATCCACAAAATGAATACTATCAGGATGTTCCAACTCACCATGTTCGATGCGAGTAAGCAGTTCGGTATAATAGTCCTCCAAACTTCCTTGGTAAGAGCGTTGGATGCATCTGCCCGAAGGTGTGTAATATCTTGCTACGGTAAGGCGGACTGCAGAACCATCACTCAGTGCAAACTGATTTTGAACCAATCCTTTTCCAAACGATCTGCGGCCAATAATTACCCCACGGTCGTTGTCCTGAATAGCACCTGCTACGATTTCACTCGCCGACGCCGACCACTCATCGATAAGCACGGTAATTTTTGTATTTCCTAAGTTCCCTTGACTGGTGGATTTGTACTCCTGATTTTTAAATTTCCGTCCTTTGGTATAAACGATCATTTTCCCTTTGGGTAAAAACTCATCCACAATTTGAACCGCTGCATCCAAATATCCTCCCGGATTGCCTCGCAAATCTAAAATCATCTCTTTCATCCCTTGCGAAAGTAACTTGTCAGAAGCTTTCAAAAATTCCTCTCCAGTGGTCGCCGAAAACTGGGCAATTTTGACATAACCCTTTGTGGGCGTTGCCATATACGCAATGTCAATGCTGTAGGTTGGAATCACATCACGTTTTATATCAAAATAAGTGATTTTCGGAACACTTCTGCGCTTAATTCCTAATTTGACAACCGTTCCACGTTTCCCTTTTAATAACTTCATCACATCTTGATTGGTCACCTTAATTCCGGCTACATTTTTTCCGTCTACTTTTACAATTCGGTCACCAGCCATGATTCCCACCTTTTCGGAAGGACCTTTTGGAATGGTATTCACCACCATAATGGTATCATTTTGAAGATTAAATTGAATTCCAATTCCCTCAAAATCACCATCCAACTGATCGTTCGTGGCCACCAACTCCTCCGCAGGAATAAACACCGAGTGAGGATCTAAATTCTGCAAAATCCCATTGATGGCATTGGCAAGCATCTGATCTTTATTGACAGTATCCACGTAATTCTCCTTCACCAACGACATAATCGAATTAATTTTACCAGAATCCCCTCCCGAATTACTCTGACTTGGAAAGAGAAAAATACCCCCTAAAATTCCAACCACTAAAATGGCGGCATAGATGATAGGATTATAAATATAACGAGGAGTTTTTGCAGGAGGCTGGGGTGCTGAGAATTGTTGTTCCATTGAATGTTTTTATTAAAGAGCAAATTTACACTTTTTTTGAACTGTAAGGATGAAGAAGGAAAAAACTTTTGAGAATCAGTGACGGGGGAAGATAGAAGCCGAGTGGCGGAGTAGCCGAGTGGCCGGGTGACCGCGAAGCGACGATGGGAGGAAGGTGACGGGGTAACGGAGTGACGGGGTGACCGCAAAGCGACGATACGCGAAGCGACGATGCGCATCCCGAATTTTAAAAATCACAGATTTTGTAAAAATTCGTGGATCCTCGAAAAAAAACGATCAGCCATTCGGCTGCTCTTTTTTTCGGGAAGCGAGTCCAAGCCAAAGAAAACTGGCGCGAAGCCAGTCGAGCTTCGCTCCGTCACCCCGTTACTCCGTCACCCCGTTACAACTTTTTTGCCTCGAACAAAAAAAAGCCTCAAGAAATTGAGGCTTTTTTTTTATTCGTTGCAAAAAAGTTACTTCACCAAAGTCATTTCTTTAATCAAATGCGTTGCGCCAGCGTATTTGTCGATAATAAATAATACATAACGAATATCCACACTGATGGTACGTTGCAATTTGGGTTCAAAAGCGATATCGCCACTCATGGCTTCCCAGTTTCCGTCAAAAGCGATTCCAACCAACTGACCTTCGCCGTTGATTACGGGACTTCCTGAATTTCCACCGGTAATATCTGTATTGCTCAAAAAGCACGTTCTAATTTCACCATCTTCGGCATATTGACCATAATCTTTGTCTTTCCACAACTGTTTTAATTTTGCAGGCACTACAAATTCCCAATTATTAGGATCTTCTTTTTGCATTACACCGTCCAAAGTAGTATATAGTTTATAGCTAATACCATCGGCAGGTGAGTATGGTAATACTTGACCGTATGTTAATCGAATGGTTGAGTTAGCATTGGCAGCCATGTTTTTCTCTGGCATCATCTCTTGCAAACCAGCGATGAAAAGGCGATTTGCTTTTGATAATTTATCATTTACCGCATCCAATCGATCCATCATTCCAATATACTGATTATAGAATTCTACAGTAAGCGCAAAAGCAGGATCTGAATCCAGTGCTTTAATTGTTGGTTTAGCAAGGTAAGCCTTCATTTTTACTGGATCACTAAAGATCGATTTTTCAAAAATAGTAGAAGCAATTTTAGTAAAGTTTCCTTTATTCTTTTTAACAAGTTTCTTAAAACCAACAGGTTGCAGACTGTCAACTACATTTTTGGAATACATTTCCAATACCGAAGCCATCATCTTTTGATCTAAACTTTTATTGTAATTTTTGAAAAAATCATCCAATGAGCCTTCTAATCTTTTTGCATATTCGGTCGTCTCTTTATTTGCTTTCAAAAGATTTTTTATACCGCTAAAGCGCCATGCCATGGAAAACATTTCAGGTCCACGAGAAATAGCTTCGCTAAAGTAGTTTTTCCACACTTCATAGGTCCCCAAAGTAGCATACGATTGTTCAAAATCGGAAAGGACCGAACCATATTTCGCTTTACGATCTTCGGATTTGCTTACCCAAAGAGCAAATTGATCTTCTAACATTTTTTTCTTCTCTCCTACTTTATTGTGAGTCAACTGTTTAGTCTGTCCAATAAAATATTTCCAATAGTTAGCAGTAGATGCATATTTAGAAGCATATTGAATACGAACGGCAGGATCTGCAAACATAAATTCGCGCATTACTTCCAATTTTTTATCTCTGATACTTACAATGGTAGGATTTTTATAACTAAGGGCCGTTTTGATTCCATACGAAGTCAAATAACGATCTGTTGTTCCTGGATATCCCATAATCATCACAAAATCGTTCTCTTTCACCCCTTTAATAGAAACAGGAAGGTGATGTTTTGGTTTGTAAGCGACATTCTCTTTGTTAAAATCTGCTGGTTTTCCATCTTTTGAGCTATACACTCTAAACATCGAAAAATCAGCAGTATGGCGAGGCCACATCCAATTGTCGGTATCAGCACCATATTTTCCAATGCTTGATGGAGGAGCGCCTACCAGACGAACATCGGTGTATACCAAATTGATAAACATATAATAGTTGTTGCCATTATAAAAAGGTTTAATCACCACTTCGAAATCGGGATCTGTTTGAGCCTCTTTTTTCAACGCTTTCACGTTCTCTGTAATTTTATCATTACGTTCCGTTTCGTTCATTGAAGCAGTTACTCCACTAAGAGCTTTGGTGGTAACGTCTTCCATGCGGACAAAAAAGCGAGCAGTGATTCCCGGACAAGGAAGTTCCTCACCCCTATTCATAGCCCAAAATCCATTAGTTAGATAATCGTGATCCACAGTACTATGTGATTGAATAGCTCCATATCCACAGTGGTGATTGGTCAAAATCAGACCTTCGGGAGAAACAATCTCACCTGTACAACCGCCAGCAAATTGGATAATTGCATCCTTCATGCTATTATGGTTGATACTATAAATATCTTCGGCCGTAAGTTTCAGCCCTTTCTTTTGCATCTCGTCGATGTTCTTATTCAGAAGCATCAAAATCCACATCCCCTCATCTGCGCGGGCCACTTTCCCAAAAATTGAGAAAATCATAAGCATTACTAAAAATCCTGTTTTTTTCATATTTGTTTTGATTTGATTATTATTTATATTTCTATCTAAAAAAGCATATTAAAGGACTCACTTTGCGAAACTTCACATTTCTTTCAGCTCATTGTGCAACAGCAAAAAGTTTAAGCTGTGACACAAAAGACATTTATCTGCCAGCATGCTAGGTAGACAAAGGAGGCACAAAATACATTTATCTACCAGCTTGCTAGGTAGACTAAGACTTCTTTATTCGTTCTTCTTAATTCTTACTTCTGTATTCTTCTTTCTTTGTGAAACTTTGTGACTTCTTTGTGTCACTTTGTGTCACAGCATAAACCTTTCAGCTATGTCACAAAATCCACAAAGGAGGCACAAAAGACATTTATCTACCAGCATGCTAGGTAGACTAAGACCTCTTTATTCGTTCTTCTTAATTCTGTATTCTTTCTTCTTCAGACGAGCCTCGCTCTGTTAACTGATCACTGCTAACTGTTAACTGTTAACTGTCCCTAGACGAACTTATCTCCTTTTTCAGCTTCCACATCGGTTACAAATTGACGAATCTCTTGCTCATCTTGTTTTTTGCAAATAAGCAGAATGTTGTCATTTTCCACCACAATGTAGTCTTCAAGACCTTCGATGACGACTAATTTCTCTTTCGGCATATTTACGATGCAGTTTTTAGAACCATACATCATCACATTTCTACCTACTACGCTATTTTGATTCTCATCTTTAGATCTAATTTCATACAAAGATCCCCAAGTGCCAATGTCCGACCAACCGATATCGGCAGAAAAGACAAATACATTCTCCGCTTTCTCCATAATTCCATAATCGATGGAGATACTTTTGCACTGTTGGTATATGTTTTTGATGGCTGCTGGTTCTTCGGGCGTATTAAATTTACCAATTCCCTCTTGAAACAGTTCATTCATCTCGGGTAAATTTTTCTCAAATTGTTTCATGATCGTTGACAATTTCCAGATAAAAATTCCCGAATTCCATAAAAATTCACCACTGTCCACCAATTGTATTGCCATTTCTAAATTTGGCTTTTCGGTAAACGTTCTCACTTTCGAGAGTTTTGGATGAACGGGATGAGGACAAGTTTCGTCAAATTGGATGTAACCATAACCCGTTTCAGGTCTATTGGGCACAATGCCGATGGTGAACAGTGCATCCGTATCTTTGGACGCTTGCATGGTTAAATTTACCACTTTGATAAATTCTTCCTCTTTTAAAACGATATGATCCGAAGGAGCAACCACAATGTTCGCATTCGGATTACGATCTAAAATTTTATAATTGGCATACAAAATACATGGAGCGGTATTTCTACGAGAAGGCTCACAAATTACTTGGTCAAAATCCAACCCCGGTATTTGCTCATTAACGATGTCGCGGTAGATTTCGTTGGTGACGATGTAAATGTTTTCTCGCGGACAAATCTTAGAGAACCGATTAAATGTTTGTTGAATCAACGTCTCTCCTGTACCCAAGATATCAATAAATTGCTTAGGTTTTGCCAAACGGCTAAGTGGCCAGAATCTTGATCCTACGCCTCCTGCCATAATTACACAAAAATTGTTTTGGTCCATGTTATAGTTTTTTTTTATTAATTATCGTTTATAAGTATCTCTACCGGAGCCAATTGATGAAAAACATAGGTCTTCTTATCCGTAATACATTTGCATTTAATCCTAGTTCTCACCTTCTCTCCTCTAATAAATTGTTTCTGTTTGTACTCAAACAAAACTCCTTCTAAAATATCACTTACCGTGGTTACCTCTTCGTAATTTTCGGTATATTTATTCAGTACTTTCATCAACTTCAAATCGCTCATCGAAGAGGATTTTATGTTTTTGACATGCAAAAGCAATGCTTCCTTCAAATCTTCTGGAAAAATCCCCATGGGAATAATAGAAGTTAAAAGCTGATGATACTCAATTTTCCACTCAATTCCGTGGGGAGAAACGCTTCTTTTATGTTTATTCCAATTGGTAAGATGAGCTACTTCATGAATAAAAGTGATGATAAATGCATACTTATTCAGCGTTCCATTGAGGGTAATTTGATGAAAAGGTCGCGATGGAATGGGATGAGAATAGTCGCCCAACTTCGTCAACCGATCTTTTTTAATAATCAACGAAATGCCATGTTGTTCCACCATTTGATTGATTAAATCAGCTCCTTCGGGAGTTGTATATGATAAAAGGATAGATTTACCCGAAATGTGGTGCTGCATCATTATTAAGTTCAATTTTTAATTGACTAAACGTTGGACAATCACCGCATCCCCTGTGCGAACGTCTTTTCCCTCTTTTGTGAGTGTGACACGAAGAAAATAATATCGCAGAGAGAAGAAATCCAACGATCAAAAGGAAAAAAGTTCTTCGTTTCATCTGTTTTTTTTTCAAAGATACAAAATTAATCATTGTCCTACTTTTTTTGATAAAAATCTGGGGAAAAAAGTGACGGAGTAACGGGGTAACGGGGTGACGGAGCGAAGCTCGACTGAGGAAGTGGCCGAGTGGCGGAGTAGCCGAGTGGCCGAGTGGAGCGAAGCTCGACTCGCTTCGCACCAGTTTTACTTTGGCATGGACTCGCTAGCGCATCGTCGCTTCGCGTATCGTCGCTTCGCGGTCACTCGTCACTCGTCACTCGTCACTTTCCCCCTTTTCACTTCCTCCCCTCCCTTTTTCAGAAAAAAAATAATTTTTAGCGTTAAATTCTTTTAAAAAAAGTGATCACTGTTGATAATATTCCTATATTAGCCAAAAAATACAATAACATTAAAATATATAAAAAAATGGAAAACATTGATTGGAAAAGCCTATCGTTCGCTTACATGAAAACTGATTATAATGTAAGATGTTATAACAGAAATGGCAAATGGGGTGAACTAGAAGTATCATCATCGGAGTACATTGAGATGCACATGGCTGCTACTTGTTTACATTATGGACAGGAAGCTTTTGAGGGTATGAAAGCCTACCGTGGAGCTGATGGCAAAGTGCGTATCTTCCGTTGGGAAGAAAACTGGAAAAGAATGGTTCGTTCGGCTCAAGGAATTATGATGGCTGAACCTACGAAAGAAGTTTTCTACAATGCAATTACAAAAGCAATTAAACTTAACAATCGCTTTATTCCTCCATACGGAACTGGCGGGTCACTTTACATTCGTCCAGTATTAGTAGGTTCGGGAGCTAAAGTTGGTGTTAGTCCTTCTGATGAGTACTTACTATTAGTTTTCGTAACTCCTGTTGGACCTTACTTCAAAACGGGATTCAAACCCGTTAAAATGCAAATTGCTCGCGATTTCGACCGTGCTGCGCCACTTGGAACAGGTTGCTTTAAAGTTGGTGGAAACTATGCTGCTAGTCTTAGAGCTGGCGAACGTGCGCACGACGAAGGATATGCTGCAACTATTTTCTTGGAAGCAAAAACAAAAGAATACATCGACGAAGCAGGTCCTGCTAACTTCTTTGGAATTAAAGACAACACCTACGTTACTCCAGAATCAGCATCTATTTTGCCTTCTATTACCAACATGTGCCTTCGCGAATTAGCTGAAGACATGGGTTTAAAAGTAGAACGTAGACATATTCACGTAGACGAAGTAGGTGGATTTGAAGAATGTGGCGCTTGTGGTACTGCTGCCGTTATTTCTCCAATTGGCGAAATTCAAGATCGTGAAACTGGAAAAGTTTACAAATTCGGGAACGGAGAAGCCGGTCCATGGAGCACAAAACTTTTCAAACGCTTGCAAGGAATTCAATTAGCAGAAGAAGCCGATAAATTTAATTGGTGCACTGTGGTTGAATAAACTCTTTTTTCAACATATTTCGAACCGCTATTAATCAGCAAACTATGATTAATAGCGGTTTTTGCTTATTTAAAATGTTATAAACAATTAATTGTTCGAATTATTTTTAAGAAAAATTTGGATTTGTATTAAAAAACCTTAATTTTGCACCTGAGGAAAAAAATATTGTATAACAATTTTAAAAAAACAAAAATGAAAAAAGTATTATTCGTATTTGCAGTTGCTGGTTTAGTATCATTGGCATCATGTGGTGGAACAAAAGAAGAAGTTAAAGTAGAAACTACAGATTCAACAACTGTAACAACTACTGTTGACACTACTCAAGCAGTTGTTGCTGACACTACTAAAAAAGTAGAAGAAGTTAAAAAATAATTTCTTGTCCGATAAAAAAAAGGTGTTTGATTTATTTCAAACACCTTTTTTTTTATCTAGACACTCCAGAAATAAATACAACTTTTACTTTATAATTATTTTGGTAAAAGAACTTTTTGCCGAAACAGTAGTTGCTTTCAAAAAATAACACCCTCGCGAAACATTCGCAAAATCAACCGATGAACTATTCGAAACCCACTTTGTTTCAAATACCTTATTCCCCATAATATCATACAACTCAATTTTGTCGATTTTCTCACGATTCTGATTTTTTATAAACACCTGACCAATATTTGGATTTGGATAGACAACAACTGGTGAAAAATCTTCGTTTTGCGCTACTAACTGGGTGGTTATTGGATATTTTATCACGTTAAAATCATCAAAATAAAATCCATCTTCGGTTACACCTCCATCTGAAACTAGTACAAATCTAAACTTTACTTGCTTGCCCAAATAATCGGAAAGATTGATCTGCTCAACCACCCAATTATTTTGCTCCCCATCATAAAGTGGCTCCCCAAGAAGCTGATCCGAACTTCCATCCACGGTATAAATCCCACATAGAGGCGCCCAATTTGCCCCATTGTCGTCACTTATCTGTATTTGAACAAAATCGTAACCCTTTTCTAAATTCCACTTTGCATTAAATGATAATTGCGCATATCCCGATTCTTGCAAATTTACAACTGCATTCGCTATAATGGAAGTGTTTGCATTATTGCTATAGTTGCCATTTCCATCCGAAATAGAACTTGGTGGCGATACAAACGTACTGGTGGTAGTAACCCAAGTGCCTCCAATATTACTCCAATCGGTTATCGTATTGCACGAATCATTAAGCACCAAAATTCCCATACCATAAACAAAATTCAAAGTATCTAATCTTACAAATCCACTATTTTCCACCTTTAACCCAATTCTATATGTATTTCCAATCGACATGGTTGAATGCAATGTGTATGGTATCGAATCGGTAAACTGTTGAAGCAAATGCACATTGGAATAACTAATAGAATTGCCTATGGAAGCACAAACGCCATCTAAATCAACCAACGAGACTGTAAAAGTTCCACTGGTGTCTAATCCTAAAACCTGTGCTGAATAACTGACACGGCTCGATAAAGCCGGTTGCACAATGGGAGATTGATTGGCTAACGATACATATTTATTGGCAAGACGCGCGATCATTAAATTCATGGTTGCAAAGGTATTGCACAACTCATCTATTCTACTTTCGGCAGGCCAAAAACCATCCTCAGAACTTCCCGCTTCGGGCGAAAGTGAAATCATTTTCCCTTTGGTGCTCTGTTCGCCATAAAACCAATCGAATGATCCACCATTGGTGGTGTACAAAAGTTGCCCTGGCGTGCCATACGCAAAATGATTGTCGCTGGTTAACAGTTTTGCATACGCTTCAAAAAGCGCTTGATCGTTAGTTTCTTGATCTATATATCCCCATGGATAAAGCAAAATATTGCTGTAAGTATGATAATCTATCGATATTTTAAAGTGATGATTTTCGCAAAACCACTTTATAATCTGAGTCTCTGGTTCCGAAAACCCAGCCGTACCGCGATAGGTTTCTGCCGATGGATCGATGGACGAACCCATATTATCATATCCCCATTGAAACCCATAATTTCGGTTTAAATCAATTCCAAAATTGACACCATTTGCCCTGCGATTTTTTCGCCACATTCCGCCACCATCAGGATTTGTAGTCTGATTATACACATAACCATCGGGATTTACAACCGGAACAAAATAGAGTTCACTATTATCGAGTAAATAGGTAATTTCGGGATTGGTGCCGTAATTTTCTAACATATACCACATAAACCAAACTAACTGCTGCATTCCCATCGGCTCACGCGCATGTGTTAGAGCCAAGTATAACGCCTCGGGCTCATCTTCATCCACATTTGCATTGTCCGAAATTCGAACATAATACATTGCCCTCCCCTCTATCGTGTGAAAAGTATCTATTTGCGATTTTTGCGAAATTAAGTTTGGATAATAATGTCGCATGCTGTCCAACTCCGCAAGCACTTCGTTGTAATTCAAATATCCACCCATCGACCCATGTCTAAAATGAGCTGGCTGCGTATAGTTGGGAATTAATGAAGGACAATAATTTCCAGTTTTCACCTCTTTACGTTTATTTCGCTCGATATAATATTTCGAAACATCCTGTTGAAGAATCTGATACAAAAATCCATTGGATTCCAATTTTGCAACAGACGAAAAAGGAATTTCGGTCGTGTAACAACACCCTTTTTTATACGCTCCCTCATCGGCGATTCCCAATTGCATCAACTCCTTCAACGTTTTCGTAGAAAGATCTATTTTTACTTTTACATATCGCTCCTGCTGACCCACCACAGTTAATACAAAAAGAGTAAAAACAATTGATAGTAAACTTTTTCTAATAGCGTTCATTGTTTGAATTAATTTGAGTTTGATAAAAATTATCTCTTGAATATTATAGACCAAAGATACATTTTTTAAGAAATCAACCCAAATTAAATGTAATTTTGACAAAAAAAAATAATGGCGGGTCTCTATATTCACATTCCATTTTGTGCTCAAAAGTGCAGTTATTGCAACTTTTACTCCGTGGCTAATCCTACATTAAGACCAGATTTTCTAATTGCACTGCAAAAAGAGATTATCCAACGGTGCCACGAACTCAACGATGAGCCCATAGAGACCGTCTATTTTGGAGGGGGAACTCCTTCTTTGCTATCTGCGGATGAAATAGAAGATATTTTAACCACCATCAATAAACATTTCAGTCTCACAGCCGACGCAGAAATCACATTGGAAGCCAATCCCGACGATTTGAGTTTAATCCACTTAAAAGTGCTAAAACAGATTGGCATCAACCGACTGAGTATTGGAATTCAATCGTTTCACGATGACATTTTAGTGCAAATAAACCGCAGACACAATGGACAACAAGCAATTACAGCCATCGAAAATGCGTACAACGCAGGATTCGATAATATTTCCATCGATTTGATTTATGGAATTCCAAATCAAAACGATCAATTGTGGATGCAAAATCTTGAAATTGCTAAAAAATACAAAATTCCGCACCTCTCTTGTTACGCGCTCACTGTGGAAGAGCGAACAGTATTGCACAAACAAATCGTTTCTGGGAAATCACCCTCCCCGCTCGAAGAGGACAGCATCCGCCAATTTGACTTGTTGATGAATTTTGCCCAAGAAAATCAACATCTACAATACGAGATTTCAAATTTCTGTCTGAACAATCAGATTTCAAAACACAATAGTGCGTATTGGAATTCCGTTCCATACATCGGATTTGGTCCAGGAGCCCACTCGTTCAGAGAAAACATTCGACGATGGAACATTGAGAATGTAAAAACCTACAACGATAATCTATCAAAAGGCACTCCCTATTTTGAAGAGGAAATCCTCACCCAAACCGACCAATACAACGAGTATGTGATGACCTCCATTCGGACTCACACAGGGTGTGATTTGATAAAAATAAAAAATGATTTTGGTGATAAATATTACCAATGGATCAAAAAACAGATTGAAAAATTCGGTTCAGATCTCCTTTTAAAAACAGAAACGAACATCCAACTTACATTTAAAGGGAAGCATTTAACAGACTATATTACCCGAGAATTATTTTTCGAAAATTAACAAACATCCTCCACTTTGTATTAATTAATAATCTAACTTTGTTGGTATAATTTCAGAACAACTATTAAGAATGGGGTCATTGAAATGGTCTCAAAGTATAAATGATTAAATATATTAAGGTATGAATATTCAATTTTTGGGCGCTGCTGGAGGAGAAGTAACAGGAAGTAAACATTTGGTTACTGTAAACGGAAAAAAAATATTACTCGATTGTGGGATGTATCAAGGAAAAGGGTTAGAAACTGACCATTTAAATAGAGATTTAGGATTTGAACCTTCACAAATTGATTTTTTAGTACTATCCCATGCACATATCGATCACTCAGGGCTGATTCCATATATCACCAAATTAGGATTTAATGGCAAAATAATCTGCACATCAGCTACCCATGATTTGTGCAATATCATGTTGCCCGATTCTGGAAAAATTCAAGAATCTGATGTGTTAATTTTCAACAAACGCCGAGCCACCAAAGGTCTTCCAGCCATTGAACCACTTTACACCTTGCAAGATGCAAAAAACTGCATGGACTTATTTACTGAAGTTGATTACAAAAAGCCATATCAAATGTGCGAAGGAATATCCGTTGAATTCTTCGACAGTGGACATATTCTTGGTGGGGCAGTCGTGTTTTTAACAATCACAGAAAATGGAGTTACAAAAAAACTCACCTATACTGGCGATATTGGCAGGTACGATAAACGAATTTTACGAAATCCAGACACATTTCCTCAAACAGATTACCTAATCATAGAATCCACTTATGGCGACAGAATGCATGCGCCCATCAGCGACGCAGATTTCGAACTACTTAGGGTAGTCATAGACACTTGTGCAAAAAAGAAAGGAAAACTAATCATTCCTTCCTTCGCCATCGGAAGAGCTCAAGAGATTATTTATGCACTCGACAGACTGCAAAGCAAGAAATTGTTGCCCGATGTAGATGTTTTTGTCGACAGTCCGCTTGCTGTTTCTGCGACTCATATTTTTCGCAAACACAGAGAGTGCTTCAACGAAGAAATTTTAAAATACATAGAAACAGATCCCGATCCATTTGGATTCAACAAACTGCACTATGTGCAATCGGTAGAAGATTCCAAACACATCAACAGTTTAAACCGTCCTTGTGTCATCATCTCTGCATCAGGCATGGCTGAAGCCGGAAGAATAAAACACCATCTTTCCAATAATATTGAAAATGCAAAAAACACCATTCTTTTTGTTGGATACTGTGCGCCGACTACGTTAGGTGCTCGAATTAAAGGCGGTGATGCATTTGTCTCTATTTTTGGTCAAAAATTAAGTGTAAAAGCAGATGTTCGTTCCATTGAATCCTATTCAGGACATGCCGATTACACCGAAATGAAAAAGTTTCTTGAGTGTCAATCATTCAATAAAATCAAAAAAACCTTCATCGTTCATGGAGAGACACAAGGTCAACTTATTTTTAAAGAGTATTTAGAAACGAATGGACTTCAAAACATTTTAATTCCGAAACGAGGAGAGATGGCAGAAGTGTAAATATTCTTGGACTAGAAAATAGACAATAAAAAAAGCGGCTGTCAAATTTGATAGCCGCTTTTCCCTTTTGAGGATATATTGTGTGTGTTTATAAAAAACTTTTACAAAACTGAGATGATTGCTAGAATTGCTCCCATAACTACTACATAAATCCCCCAAAGTACTATTTCTCTACTTGCTTTCATAACTCATTATCTTTTAGGTTTATATTTATTATTTGTTTATCCTATAGTCAAAACGTATGCCGCAATCAGTTTATTCCCTTTATAAAACATATAAGTGAAGAAATTAAGAATTTTCTTTTTTACAACATGCTGATAAACCGATACTTGTATCTTGAAAAAAGATTTTTTACTTCTAACCACAAAAACGTCGAATGTAATATTTCTTTACATGAAAAAGAAAATATTACATGCTTTTTTGATGTTTTAGAGTAACAAGGTTTCTTTTGAGTTTGTATTTTTGACTCATCAATTCTAATTTTGCAAAAAGTTTGGATGGGAAATCTCAGAAATGGGTTTTTGCCCTTAGAAAGTACCTGCTGGTTTAGATTTTGTCACAAAATTTGCAAAAAAGCAAATTTAGCGCCAAAATCAATCGTATTCTATGCTCTCTAACCTTTAGCTTCGCTAAGGGCTAGAGACATTCAGCCCACTTCGGGGCTGTGATACAACAAATCTAAAAGTGCTTATGAGTTATAAAATGTCACTTAGGGACAAGTTTTCGTCAAATAACTGATGATATAAATGGGAACGAGTAACGTATGGAACGTAATAGTAAAGAATCAAAAACCATTTGATGTAAAGAGTTGCGTCTCTAACGGGACTAAAAAGCCTAAGAGCATTAATGTTTTTTAAAATGTCCCGTTAGGGACAAAATGTCGGTAAAAATCAGATAATACAAATAAAAACAAGTCCCGGATGGGACGTAATAGGAAAAAATCAAAAACCATTTGATGTAAAGAGTTGCGTATCTAACGGGACTAAAAAGCCTAAGAGCATTAATGTTTTTTAAAATGTCCCGTTAGGGACAAAATGTCGGAAAAAATCAGATAATACAAATAAAAACAAGTCCCGGATGGGACGTAACCGTATAGTAGTAGGAACTATCCTGATGAAAATAGGTTGCGTATAGTTCGGCAAATTTATCCTCCACTGGAGGGCTCGTTTCGACAGGCTCAACGCATCGCAACACATCGCACTTCATCGCCTAAAAGGACTTAAATCTGGTTTTTTGGTCTTACTTTTAACGGCATTACATCTCTAATGGGAATAAACATTATGTTTTTTTAAATGTCCCGTTAGGGACAAAATGTCGGTAAAAATCAGATAATACAAATGAAAACAAGTCCCGGATGGGACGTAACCGTACAATATTGGAAACAAAAAGCAATAATCAAAATAATTTCTTCGAAGAAAATTTTTTTACGCAAAAAAAGCCACAAGTATTTAT
>JBBRGJ010000073.1:0-15161 GCA_038240835.1 Bacteroidales bacterium
AAACAAAAAATTCAAGACTTCGCCAAAAAAGCTAAAAAAGAGATAATTTTACGGCGCGAGCCAAGTCAAGAGATTCACTGAGGTAATTTAATTCACATGACGGATGTTTCAGACTTGGATCTATTTACCTTACCGCACCCGCCTCGCTTCATCCGTAAAATCACCTCTTTTTCTTAACGCTTTTTTGACAAGGTCGATCTGAGATAGCAATGTCCATAAATTTCATAATCACTAAAGTAAGTGAGGTTCATCCTGCATGTAAATCTCAGAAAATAAGCATATTAAATGCGATTTATTTAATTGGTTGCGGATTTAAGGGAATACAAAAATAATTATTGTTTTAGAAACTAACACATAAAAATGGAAGCAAAAAAAATAATACACCACGCAAATAGCCGTGGTCATGCCGATTATGGCTGGTTAAAAACTTACCATACCTTTAGTTTTTCAAATTATTACAATCCTAACCGAATAAATTTTGGCGCTTTGCGAGTGCTGAACGATGATACGATCGAAGGGGGAACGGGGTTCGATACACATCCTCATAAAAACATGGAAATCATCACCATTCCGCTCATTGGCGCTTTGGAGCACAAGGACAGTTTGGGAAACGCATCCGTAATTAAGCAAGGAGATATTCAGGTGATGAGTGCTGGAACAGGCGTTTACCATAGCGAATTCAATCATCACAAGGATAAATCAGGGCAATTTCTCCAAATATGGGTATTGCCAGATAAAGAAAATGCGACTCCTCGCTACGGACAAATTTCGCTCAACAGGGAAGATCGGCACAACAAGTTTCAACAAATTGTCACTCCAAATCCATCCTTTGAGAGTATTTGGATTCATCAACAAGCATGGATTCACTTAGGCAATTTCGACGCTGGAAAACGTGCGAATTATCAGCTTAAAAAAGAGGAAAACGGAGTTTACCTTTTCATCATCAGCGGAAGTGCGAAAATCAACGGTGAAATTTTATCAACTCGCGATGGCATGGGCATTACTGACACGGAAAACATTTCCATTGAGGCAGATTCGAAAGCGGAAATATTGGTGATTGAGGTTCCGATAAATTTGTAAATCAACATCTTAAGAGCCAAAATTTAAAAATTCCAAATTTCCTACAAAGTTTTAATTTATCTTTGAAGAAAAAAAAGTGAAAATCCTTGTTATTGAAGACGAAAACAGTCTGCGCGATTCTATCATTGATTTCCTGAAAGAGGAAAAATACATTTGTGAACAAGCATTAACGCTTGCCGAGGGAATTGAAAAGTCAAATGTGTATGCTTATGATTGTCTGTTGGTAGATATTGGTTTACCTGACGGGAATGGGCTGACTCTGATTAAAGAGTTAAAAAAGCAACACCCCGAAACCGGCATCATCATAATTTCGGCACGCAACTCACTCGACGATAAAATTGAAGGATTAGATCTCGGCGCCGACGATTACTTACCAAAACCTTTTCATTTATCAGAACTTAATGCCAGAATAAAATCGGTACTTCGCAGAGTAAAATTCAGTGGAAAAACAGAAATTGAAATCGGAGAGCTTACAATCTTTCCCGAATCACGCCAAGTATTTGCAAATCAGCATCCTATTTTATTGACAAAAAAAGAGTTCGACATGCTAATCTTTTTCATCTCCAATCCAAACAGAGTATTGACCAAAGAGGCTATTGCCGAGCACCTTTGGGGTGATTTTATAGATACTGCCGATTCGTTTGATTTTGTGTATTCGCAAATCAAAAACCTTCGGAAAAAGTTATTTGAAAAGACCAACATCGACTATTTTCAAAATGTATATGGTTCTGGCTATTCGTTTCGGATAAATTAAACTTAAAAAAAAAGATGAAACTAGTAAACAAAATAAATCTCCAATTTCTGATGCTTTTGTTAGGGGTGTTTACACTTGCTGGGATTACTTTTTATATCATCCTGAATTTGGTCACAAACGAGAATATTGAAGAGACGCTTGAAAGCAAAGCCCTTCGAGTGATACATTCTATTCAATCAAACAATCAGAATCAACCTATAATTTCTTCTTTGGACCAAACCATAGTCATCGAAGCAATTCAACCTATATCTGAGAGCCAAACATTTTCAGACACCACTATTTTGGATGATTATGAGAATGAGATGATTGATTGCAGAAAACTCACATCTGTGGTAAAAATCAAGAATCAGCACTACCGGATTCAAGTGGTCGTTTCGCAAATAGAAGCGGAAGACTTAGTACAAGCTATCTCCTTTTTTATGATTGGCCTTTTTGTGTTCATCGTTATTGTGCTTTTCCTACTCAACAGATGGTTATCGGCTTCTTGGTGGAATCCATTTTATCAAACAATCAGTCAATTGCACAATTTCAAAATAGGTCAGAACAAAGCCATTGACTTCGGGAAGACAAACATCCGAGAATTTAAAAAATTAAACAGTGTGTTAAGCGAAATGATTCAACGCATCACCGCCGATTATCAAAACATGAAAGAGTTTACCGAGAATGCTTCTCACGAAATTCAAACGCCACTGGCCATCATCAGAACTAAACTCGAAACAAGTTTGCAAAACGAAACCTTAAGTCCCAATACTCACCGTCAAATTCAAGAAGCATATAACGCTGTAGGCCGACTTTCGAAACTCAGCGAGGCACTGTTGCTAATTTCAAAAATTGAAAATCGTCAATTTGTTCATATCCAGGAGGTTGATTTTTCAACTTTAATTAATGAACGAACTCAATTTATAGAAGAATTATTAGGTTTGAAAAATATCTCAATAAATATTCAAACAGAACAACCATTTATTTTTCAAATGAATCCAAACTTAGCAGAAACACTGGTGAATAATTTGTTGGGAAACGCCCTGAAACACTCCTTGAAAAATGGAAAAATAAATATTTGCATCACAAAAAAACAGATTCTCTTTTCAAATATGGGAGAACCTTTAGAAGTGGATTCCGGAAAAATATTCCAGCGATTTGTAAAACACACTCCCAATGGCGAATCCAATGGGCTTGGACTAGCAATTGTTTCAGAAATATGCAAAATTTCGCAATTAGACGTAACATATAACTATTTGGATGGTTGGCATCACTTTACAATCAGCAAAATATGATTTATTTATAACTTTGTGACTCTAAATAAACTATAAAAAACATGAATTACAACACAAAAAACATAATAACTTTTCTACTGATTATGATATCTCAAGGATTTATCATGGCTCAGAATCGGGTAGAATTCGTGATTAAAAACAGTGCTTCCAATGAAACCATTATTGGGGTAAATGTGGTATTAAAAGGCACCACAACGGGAAGCATTAGTGATGTTAATGGGTTTGTAAAGTTGGAAAACATTCCCAACGGGAACCAAATCATCGAATTTAGCTTTATCGGTTATAAAAAAATGGATATTCCCCTAACATTTCCTTTGCAAAAGCAAGAGAAACCGATGTTGATCGTAATGTCTGAAGAGATAGAGCAAATAGAAGAAGTGGTAGTATCAGCCACCAGAAATAATTCCAGAATTGAGGATTCGCCGACAAAAATTGAAGTCTTAGGCTCCGACGACATGATTGAAGAAAATGGAATAAAGCCGGGCAACATTGCTAGTATTTTGGGCGATATTGGTGGAATTCAGATGCAACAAACCTCTGCTGCTTCGGGTAATATGAATGCGAGAATTCAAGGACTGAACGGTCGTTATAGTCAAATATTAAAAGATGGAATGCCTTTGTATGGTGGTTTTTCGGGAAGTTTTGGCATTTTACAGATTCCGCCATTGGATTTAAAACAAATTGAAATCATCAAAGGGTCCTCCTCCACTCTTTTTGGTGGTGATGCCATAGGCGGAATTATAAATTTAGTCTCCAAAACACCCATGGACAAACCAGAAACCAATTTTTTAATCAACCAAACCACGTTGAATGAAACGGATATTAACACCTATATCTCGCGCAAATACAAAAAAATTGGGTTTACCCTTTTCACTGGCTATGTTTTTCAAAAAGCAACAGATGTCAACAACGACGGTTTTTCGGATGTTCCCAATTTGGGCAATTTTATCATACATCCCAAATTGTTCCTTTATTTAGATAAAAAATCCACGTTATCCGTGGGATTTTCAGGCACATACGAGAACCGAAAAGGGGGCGATATGGAAGTGGTTCAACACAAAGCAAATGCATTGCATCAATATTTCATCGCTCACACTTCCAACAGAAACACTGTTGACCTGACATTCGACAGGAAAGAGAAAGATGGTTCTGGATTGCTTTTCAAAGGCAGTTCCAGTTTCCTAAATCGGAGTATTGAAACGCAGCACTATCGATTTGACGGCAATCAAAATCTCTATTTTTCCGAACTATCATACCTACTCAAACGGGAACGATACAGTTTCGTGTTTGGCACAAATGTGAACGGAGACATTTTTCGCAAAAAAGAATCCGACAGCATCAATATTGGCAATTACAAATACTCAACAATCGGTTTTTTTATGCAAAACGATTTAAAAATAACAAATAAATTACTAATTGAAAGCGGTTTTCGCTATGATTATCACTCAAAATATGGTGGGTTTGCGTTGCCACAAGTCTCGGTAATGTACAAAATTCTACCTCAGCTCACAGTGCGTATCAATGGAGGCTACGGATACAAGATTCCAGTTACTTTTGGCTATATCGACGAAGAGACAGATTTGAATCACATTCAACCGCTTTCATATTCGCTAAAACCAGAGACTTCACAAGGAGCCAATTTCGACATCAATTACCAAACGCTTTTATGGAAATCATTGTCAATAACCTTAAATCAATCTTTTTTCTTTACATTACTTAGCAATCCGATAGCCTATTCGGTGGATTCTACCGCTACTGTTCACTTGGTAAATGCACCAAAACCTGTCGAAACAAAAGGTTTGCAATCGTATCTTCGGCTTTCGTACGAAAAATATGAGTTGTATTTGAGCTATGTCTATACTCATGCTATTAAACAATACGATTCTCAAAATCCTTGGTTTTTAGCTACTCCAAAGCACAATTTGGCTGCTACGTTAACATACGAGCCTTCCAAAAGTTGGCGAATAGGATTTGAAGGATCGATGATTGGTAAACAATATATTGAAAACAACAAACAAACTTCGTCTTATCTTTTTCTAGCGTTGATGACTCAATTTAACTACAAAAAATTCTCTTTTGTCTTAAATTGTGAAAACCTTCTCGATTTTCGCCAGAAGGATTTCATGCTAGCTCCCTTTGTTTCGCCCACCGTTAAACCCATTTGGGCGCCAATTGATGGGCGAGTTTTTAATCTATCGGTAAACCTGAAATTATAGTGATTTAGAAAAAAATATCGAAAAATTCTGTCTCCCAATTATCTACAAAATTGCATATTATCTTTGTCACACAAACAAATACAACAAAAAAATGAAAAAAATCATCCTATCCGCAGCCCTGATCATCTTCATGTTAAGTGTTCAGGCACAAGAAAAGAACGAAAAATCTAAATGTTGCAAAAAAACAGTGGTCCCAGAATCGGTAAAAAAATCGTTTGCGACAAAATATCCTAACGTAAAAAAAGCAAAATGGGATCTCGAAAAACCAGGTCAATATGAAGCTGAATTTAATTTAGGGAAAGTTGAAACCTCCGTGCTCATCGACGAAAAAGGTAATATTTTGGAAGTAGAAACAGAAATACACAAAAAAGATTTGCCTCAATCAATTCTCAATACATTAGCGACCGATTTTATTGGCTACAAATTCGATGAAGTAGAAAAAGTGGAAGCAAATGGAGTTACGACGTATGAAATGGAAGCAAAAAAAGGAAAAGAAGAATTTGAACTTGTTTTTGACATCAACGGAAAGTTGCTGAAGAAAGAGGTAGAAAAAGATTAGTACGCAAATTTAGACTGGAACAAGCGTGCAAATTTTCAACAAAAAAGGGAGATTCAACGGAGTCTCCCTTTTTATCATTAATAGCACTGTTAAGATAATAGCGAAATTCTAAATACTGGCGATGGCATAGCTATTACTGGTTTGGAAAACATATCCATTGAAGCAAATTCTTAAGCGGAAATATTACTGATTGAGGGTCCGATGGTTTAGTTAGTGATAACCGCTTAAAATTAACCTTTACAGTAACTGCAAATAAGTTTAAATATTCCCTTATTTTTGTGTTGATTTTTCAATCTGCGAAAAGATTATTTTAAACAACATCCTTTAAAGATGTTAAACAATCAATTAAATAGCTATTTTTGTAATAAAAATAAATAATAAATGTCCAATTATTTTAAAGCAATTACGTTATTAGTCTTAATCTTTTCAATTCAACTAGTTAAATCTCAAAAAGTCGCCTTGGTTTTAAGTGGTGGTGGAGCAAAAGGAGCTGCACATATTGGCGTAATTAGAGCACTTGAAGACGCTGGAATTCCAATAGATTTTATCACTGGAACATCAGCAGGAGCTATTGTTGGTGGATTATATTCAGCAGGTTATTCTACCGAAGAAATTGAATCTCTTTTTTTGAGTTCTGAATTTAACAATTGGATTGCTGGAAAAATAGATAATAAATATGTCTATTACTTTAAGGTAAGGAATCCAAACCCTTCGTGGGTTAATCTTAAATTTAACCGAGATTCTATTCTCAGCACACTAATCCCCATTAATTTACTTTCGCCATCGCAAATGGATTTTGCTTTTATGGAACTATTTGCGGGTGCGAATACGGTTTCAAATGGAAATTTCGACAGTTTATTTGTCGCATTTAGATGTGTGGCTACAAATTTAAACACCACCGAAGGGGAAGTGCAACGCAATGGAAACCTAGGAGAGGCGGTACGTGCATCAACCACATATCCTTTTTATTTTCGACCCATTATGATAAACGGCAATGTGATGTATGATGGAGGAATGAAGAATAATTTCCCCGTAGATGTTGCCGAAAATGACTTCAATCCAGATGTTATCATTGGCTCTAAAGTCGCTTTAGAAAACAAAAAACCTCGAACAGACAATGTGATGAGCATTCTACAAAGCATGTTAATGATTAATAAGAAATATACCATCAAGTGCGAAAATGGGATTCTGATAGAGCCGAAAATTGAAAAAGTAAAAGTTACTGATTTCTCCAAATCATCAGAATTAGTTCAAAATGGGTATCAAGCAACAATGGAAAAAATGCCTCAAATTCGATTATTGGTCACCGATAGTGTTCCTAAATGGAACACACTATTAAGAAGAGATGTTTTTAGAAAAAAAATGCCACCACTCGTGGTAGATTCCATTGAAATTGATGGAATTAATAAAATTCAAAGTGAATATATTAATCGATTACTCATTAACTATAGAGATTCGTCCAGTTTGGAGGATATTAAAGTTGAATATTTTAGATTAATTTCTGATGATAAATTGTCATATCTTTTTCCTCGATTAAGTTATAATTCAATCACAAAAAAGTATAAACTTCATATAGACATAGAGCCAGATAAGACTTTTGAGTTTTTGATTGGCGGAAATTTATCCTCTAATGCTAAAACGACAATTTTCTCCGAAATTCGATTTAAACATTTAGGGGCTCAGGGGGTCAACATAAATGCCAATGTATATCTGGGTAGATTTTACTCCTCTGCATTGGCCACAATTAGAATGGATCATCCTCGACGGATACCTTTTTATCAGGAATTAAATATCGGATATAATGAATTTAATTACTACAACACAACCTCAACGTTTTTTGGTGATGAAACTCCTTATTTCTTAAATCATAACGAAAACTTTGTCAACTACAATCTTGGATTTCCTGCCACTAATTTTGGAAGATGGGAATTGGGCGTTACGGCTGCAGCACTCCAGGATAAATACGCCCAACGAAACAATTTTAACTCAAATGATGTATTTGACAACAACGATTTTAATCTCGGGAAATTATATGCTCAGTATGAGTTAAACACCCAAAAGAAACAATATTATTCCAAACAAGGAGTTTTATTAAACTCAAATGTATATTTTATTAGTGGCAAAGAAGAGAACACACCGGGTTCTACAGGTGAAAATATAGATGAAGTAAATACCTCACATAATTGGGCGGGCATTCGAATAAAATACATCAATTACATCCCCTATCTCCCCCGATTAACAATTGGCATCTCCGGTGATTTAAGCATCACATCACAAGATTTATTTGCAACTTATACAGCAAGTAAATTTAGAGCTCCACAATATAGCCCAACTCCTGATGTTTCGACTCAATTTCTTCCAACTTTTAGAAACTATAACTTTTTCGCCTTTGGTTTAAAAACCATTTATAGTTTTACCAACTCCATCGATTTTAGAATTGAAGGATATTATTATCAACCAATAAACACTATAGAAAAAACCAATAACTATAAAGCAAAATTAAGTAAATTATTTAACAATCAATACTTTATACTTTCCGCAATTGCTATATACACCACACGGTTTGGTCCCTTAAGTATTTCCGCAAACTATCAACAGGAATCAAATCCATTATTTTCGATTAACTTAAATTTTGGATATATTATATTCAACAAAAGAGTGTTGGATTAGTATTTAAAGTGGTTATTGCGAATCAGCATTTCCAGATTTTCATTGATTTTAAGCACCGTATCCAAATATATTTACTCCAATTAAAATAAATTAAACTGTATAAATTATACGAGTAGCCTTAGTTTTGGACATTTGCAACACTCTAAAATTTATTTTTAGACTTTTTAGCAAAGTCCTGCTTCGCTAATAATGAAAGTGTATTGGTGATTGAGGTTCCGATGGTTTAGAAATTAATTGGGATAATCTCCATTCTTCTGTGCCTTTTTGGGGTCGTAATCTTGCAACACATCGATACCAAAAAGTCCTGTTTTCAACGTTAGATTCGCCCAATTGCCATATCGATATTGCTCTTCGTCCAGAAAATAACAGGGTCCAAGATAGTTGTTATACTTTTCATCACTGTATCTCAAATAGTCATACTCTCCGCCAATCACTTCGAAATATTTCCGCACTTCGGTTTCTCCATGGGTAAACGACGCATTTGTAATTAAAAAAAGAGAGAAAATGAACGGCAATACTCCTAAATAAAACGTATAAGTCCGTTTGATATTGGTCAATTTCCGACCAAACCAAATAAGAAAATTTGGATATTTATTCTCTCCCTCCTGTTTGATGATATTTGCATAAAATTCTTTAACAATATAAAGAGTCAAAGACAATCCAGCATATCCCAAAAACAACAAATATTTATGAATCAATGTCTTGGTCCCGACTTGATAGAAAACGAATACATTGAGCGAAAGGATCACCAACGCCGAAAACCCATCAGATTTAAGCACATACAAAAGGATGTATTTTGTATCAACAAATATCTGTTTCCACAAATTTTTTCTAACAATCGATATTAGATTATAAAACAGTGGCAACGTCAGACCCGACAGAGTCACTACGCCAAATATATAACTCATTTCAAAACTTCTAAGCAAATTAACCTGCATCAAAAACAGAGGAATAAACAGAAATAATGTCCCCCAGAACTCAATGGTTTTATATTTAGACATTTTCGATTTATAATACTCCGATTTCACAAACTCCTGATACTTCATTTGGGCATACCTTCTGGCGCGCTCTTGAGATTGTGCTTTCAAATCAGCCTCAGAATATCTGGCAGAAGGACGACTATAGTTGCGAGAAGATTCATTGTACACACAATTCGTTTTTCCCCTCAATAGCGACTCATACGCTTCGTTCAGTTGAATAAACTCCTCGTTGGCATTAGGACTCGGATTTACATCCGGATGAATTATTGCTGCCCGTTTACGATAAGCGTTTTTAATCTCTTTAATGGTGGCATTCGCAGACACTCCTAGAATTTGATAATAATCATTCATGGAGCAAAAGTAGTTATTTTTCAGTAGAATTAGGTTAATCTCCTCCGTAAAATAATTGCATTTGATTTGTGCTTTTTATCCGTATTGAAGCCTTAAATGCTATAAATATCAGTCTAATTCAACACCTCCAAAATACGAAAAAAAATATTTTTTAAAAAAAAACTTGACATTTCTATTTTTATAATATATCTTTGCCAAATGGTTTAACCAAATGGTTAAAATAAAATGTAAATTATTACAAAATGTCAGAGTTAGAAAAAGTAAATACAGAGGGGAAGATTTTGGAAGCGGCCAAGGGCGTATTTGTTCGACGTGGTTTTGAGGGCACTCGCATGCAAGAGATTGCCGATGAAGCGGGCATCAACAAAGCTTTACTTCATTATTACTATCGAAGCAAAGAGAAACTTTTTTTCGTCATCTTTGATGAATTGCTCGGAAAACTTACAGGGACAATCAATGAATTATTGAATTCTTCAGATGATATTTTCGAACTTATCGACAAATTTGTGGATTTCTACACCGAATTTTTGAAAAAAAATCCACACATGCCCATCTTTATCATGAATGAAATTTATCAAAATCCCGAACGGATGAAAGAACGGCTGTCGAAAAGTGCGAGTTTCCCGAAGCCGACGGAATTTTTGATGAAGTTCACTAAGCAAATAGAAAATGGGGAAATTAAACCCATTAACCCAATTTACTTTATTCTAAATATGATTTCGATGTGTATTTTTCCTTTTATGGCACGACCGCTCATTCAAACAGTGTTTCAAGTAGGCGACCCAATGTTTGATTTTATGCTCGACGACCGGAAACAATTTATTAAAGAGACGTTGATTAATTCAATAAAAAAATAATTAAAAAAAAGATGAAACAAATTATTCCAATCATTATCATGTTCTTCGGGTTGAATGTTGCCATTGGGCAAACGATCACGTTGAAGGAGTGTTTTGATAATGCCGAAAAGAACTATCCATTGCTGATTCAGCAAGATCTTTGGCAGCAGTCATTTGCTCAAACCAATGCGATACTTAACAAAAATTGGCTTCCACAAGTAGATTTGAATGCCCAAGCCACATATCAATCGGAAGTTACTCAGGTTTCGCTTCCAATTCCAAACTTTTCCATTCCTGCTTTGGATAAAGATCAATACAAGGCCACTTTGGATATTAAACAACTTATTTGGGATGGTGGAACTATTGGAAAAGAGAAGAGTGTAAAACGTATCGAGAACAGCATTGAACAACAAAAAGTGACCATTGATTTATTCAAACTCAAGGAGCGAATTTCTCAAATCTATTTCAAAATTTTATTAACAGATGAGAGTATTGGACTTACTAAACTTGCTATTGATGACATGAGTACTCGATTAAAAACGGTTGAATCGGGTATTAAAAATGGCGTAGT
The DNA here is from genome assembly GCA_038240835.1 of Bacteroidales bacterium. Classification (GTDB taxonomy): domain Bacteria; phylum Bacteroidota; class Bacteroidia; order Bacteroidales; family WCHB1-69; genus JBAXTE01. The sequence goes on from JBBRGJ010000073.1 coordinate 11,292, forward strand.
TTTACAAAGTAGTGCCGATCGTTTGAAAGTTGAAATTCTTCGACAACGACAACGAATTACGGAATTACAAACCGATAGAAATACCAATATCACAGCACTAAATACACTCTTGGGAACTTCCTACACCTCCGAAGTTGCTTTTATTCTGCCTCAAATAGTGGCATCTCCAAATAGCCTACAACTTCGTCCTGAAATGCAGCTTTTTGACCTGCAACAACAGCAATTTTCGTCAAAGATGAAATCCGTTACCACTAAGAATATGCCCCGTTTGAGTGCTTTTGCTCAAGGTGGATATGGCAGACCGGGCTTAAATATGTTTGATCCAGATTTTCAGTTCTTCTATATTGCAGGCTTACGGCTAAACTGGTCGCTGTGGAATTGGAACAATAGTGGAAACGAAAAGAAAATGTATTCTATTGGGGGACAGATTGTTGATAAACAAAAAGAGATTTTTTCACGAAATGCAAATGTACAACTGCAAATGCAGCAAGGCGAAAAAAAGCAGAAACATTGCTAATAACCGATGACGAAATTATAACGTTGCAGACTTCGTTGAAAAAAACAGCTGCCGCCCAGTTCGAAAACGGGACCTTGTCAGCAAACGATTACCTCAACGAATTAAATGCAGAAACAATGTCAAAACTAAATAAAAAATTACACGAAATACAATTATCCATGGCTAAGTTAAATTATCAATTTGCAATGGGAAAATTGGAATTTTAGACTTCGTTCTTTCTGTTACGATACTTTAATGAGAGACAATGACTTCTAAATTCTTGATTCTTATTTTACATTTAACATAAACAAAAACAATGAATATAAAAAAAATTACAGCAATCGTCCTTCCAATATTATTAATGATGGTAGGATGTTCCGAAAAAGACGTTAAATGGGACGTTCAAGGTCAATTTGAAGGCACAGAAGTGATGGTGGCTTCCGAAATGGCAGGAAAAATAATGGTGTTTACAGCTGAAGAGGGTCAGGTGCTCGCACAAAATCAGGTTTGTGGGTATATTGACACCACGCAATTATATCTCAAAAAACAGCAACTGCAAGCAACCATTACTTCGGTGTTGACCAGAAATTCGGGAACAAAGGCACAAATAAACGTAATTGATGAACAAATTATCAATGCAAAGCGAGAGCAAAAACGGATGGAGCAGTTGGTTAAAGAAAAAGCTGGAACTCAAAAACAACTCGATGATATTACTGGGCAGATGGACGTGCTGACCAAACAAAAAGAGGCCACAATGACAAATTTTGCACAACTGAATGCCGAAACGGCACCCTTGCAAAGTCAAATTGACCAAATCAATGATCAAATTCAAAAGTGCATTATCAAAAGCCCGATTTCTGGGACTGTAATCTCCAAATACGCCGAACAGGGAGAGTTGTCTGCATTTAGCAAAGCTCTTTTTAAAATTGCCAACTTATCCGAAATAACCTTGAAAGCTTACGCAACTTCTACACAACTCAGCTCCGTTAAAATCGGACAGAAAGTAACCGTATACATTGATATTGATGGAAAAGAGTACAAAAAATTAGAAGGAACTATCACTTGGATTTCAGACAAATCGGAGTTTACACCCAAAACTATTCAAACACGCGACGAACGAGCAAATTTAGTCTATGCAATTAAAATAAAAGTAAAAAACGACGGAACCCTAAGAATTGGAATGCCTGGAGAAGTGAAGTTTTAGTCGAAAGGAGAGAAAGTTCAAAAAGTCCATAAAGTCGAAAGTCTATAAAGTCTATAAAGTCGAAAGGCTGTAAAGGTGAAAGGTAAAAGGTGAATAGTAAATGGTGAATTTAGTTTTGCTTTGATGTTCTTCATTTTCGCTCTTAAATCATCTGTCTTTTTCTTACGTTCTTATTCTTTTTTGTCACACTGGATAAAGTGAAGTGTCTCAACCAAAGGCTCTTCTTAATTCTTACTTCTTTCTCACGTTTCACAAAAAATCGTTTCACGTCTTCTTTCTTACTTCTTTTTTTTTCTTCTTCTTCTTACTTCTTAATTCTTGCTTCTTAATTCTGTATTCTTACTTCTTAATTCCGTATTCTTACTTCTTAATTCTGTATTCTTAATTCTGTATTCTTACTTCTTAATTCTTGAAAAAAATGATCCAAATAAAAAACATATCACGCAGTTTTAAAACTGTAAAAGCCGTTAAGGAGACTTCTTTTGATGTAAAAAAAGGGGAGATTTTCGGATTACTCGGTCCAGATGGCGGAGGAAAAACAACGTTAATGCGAATGATTAGCACATTATTGGTTCCCGATTCTGGCACAATTACCATTGGCAATTATGATGTAGTGAAGGATTACAAAGTTCTACGCCAAACCATTGGATATATGCCTGGTAAATTCTCGTTGTATAAGGATTTGACCATCAAGGAGAATCTTCACTTTTTTGCCACCATTTTTGGAACAACCATCGAAGCCAATTACGAATTAATCAAAGATATTTACAGTCAAATTGAACCATTTAAAAACCGCAGAACTGGCGATTTATCGGGAGGGATGAAGCAAAAGCTTGCCTTGTGTTGTGCGTTAATTCACAAACCTGAAGTGTTGATTCTCGACGAACCCACTACGGGCGTGGATCCGGTATCTAGAACCGAGTTTTGGGACATTTTAGAAAAATTGAAACATACAGGTATGACCATCGTCGTATCCACGCCATACATGGACGAGGCGAAGCGTTGCGATCGAATAGCGATGATGATAGAAGGCGAAATTATTGAAATAGACACACCCAAAAATATCGTAGCCAAATATCCAGATGTTTTATACGCCGTAAAATCATCGGATATGTTTCAACTGCTCAAAGATATTCGTTCTTTTGAAGACACTGCCTCCTGCTTTACTTTTGGCGAATATTTGCATGTAACTTTAAAACCAAATTGCGACAGTATGAAACTAGAAGCTTGGTTGGAAGAGAAACAATATTCCAATTATGAATTTAAAATCACCAAACCCAATGTAGAGGACTATTTTATGTCGAAAATAATTAAAATGGAAACCCATGAATAATGAATATGCCATAGAAGCACACGACTTAAGCCGAAAATTTGGAGACTTTACGGCAGTGAACAAGATTTCATTTAACGTAAACAAAGGCGAAATTTTCGGGTTTTTGGGAGCCAATGGAGCCGGAAAAACCACAGCGATGAGAATGTTGTGTGGATTGCTCTCGCCAACATCTGGACAAGCGTCCGTGGCGGGATTTGACGTTGCAAAACAAGCAGAGAAAATAAAAATGAACATCGGCTACATGAGTCAGCGATTTTCGCTATATGACGATCTTACTGTTTGGGAAAATATTCGCTTTTATGGCGGAATATATGGATTAAAAAACGACCAAATAAAATCAAAAGCCGACGAAGTAATGGAACGGTTAGAGATAAAATCGGAGCGAAATAAGCAAGTAAAATCGCTGCCACTTGGGTGGAAACAGAAATTAGCATTTTCCACCGCACTGATTCACGAACCCAAAGTCGTCTTTTTGGATGAACCAACCAGCGGTGTGGATCCAATTACCCGACGACAATTTTGGGAACTGATTTATGAAACAGCGAATAAAGGAATCGCTATATTAATTACCACGCACTACCTAGATGAAGCGGAATATTGCAACCGAATGTCCATTATGGTAGATGGAAAAATTGCGGCATTAGGAACTCCAAGCGAACTAAAAACACAATTTAAAACAAAAAGCATCGACAATGTATTTATAGAGGTCATCATTTAATTTCATATCTTTGCAACCTAGAAAAACAAAAGAACTATGGAAATATTCAAAGGTCAAAATCTCATAGAGTTTGCTGAACGCTTCAAAACGGATGAGGATTGTATGATATACCTATCAGA
>JBBRGJ010000074.1:0-15070 GCA_038240835.1 Bacteroidales bacterium
ATAACAACAGAACCGAGCATTAAGCATTCTAATTTATAAAACTTTGAAGGTTTTATAAATAGAATTGCTACAACTTGGCTCGCGCCGGAAAATTACCTCTTTTTTAGCTTTTTTGGCGAAGTCTTGTCCCGATAGCTATCGCAATTTTGGTTACTTTTATTCGTAAAGGTATTTATTATATAAGGAACTCATGCGTTCGCGGAGTTTATCACGCAAGGCGTGGCTCAGGTGTATCAAGACAAAAGAGACACTAAAAAAGAAAAATCTTCAAAGTAAAGTTCTTTTATTAAATTTGTTAAGTATGTTTCGGCAAAGTAAAACTAAACGTAGTGCCTTTTTCTACCGAAGAGGTAAACCAAATGGTTCCGCCAAAATCTACAATGATGTTTTTGACCATGGCCAAACCGAGTCCCATTCCACTGGTTTTTGTGGTAAAGTTTGGCGAAAAAATGCGATCTTTAACACTATCCGAAATACCACTTCCATTGTCGGAAACTTCTACCAACCATTTTTGTATATCATAATCAGAAACTAGAATGCGAATGGTTCCTTTATGATTCGCTTTAATGGATTGTATAGCATTCTTAATCAGATTATTAAAGACTCTTATCAATTGATTTTTATCCACATAAACATCGTAGAAACAATCCTCTTTTACCTCTACCTCAATGGTAATGTTTGGATAAACGTGAAGAGCAACCACCGATTGAATGATGGAAAGCAGATCTTCTTTTGAAAAATCAGCTTGGGGCATCTTTGCAAAATTAGAAAAAGAAGAAGCAATGTCCGAAAGTGCATCTATTTGCTCGACCAGCGTGAGTGTAAACTGTTTTAACCGTTGCTCCCACTCCGGATCACCATCACGCCAAGTACGCTCAAGCATTTGCACACTCAACTTCATAGGTGTGAGCGGGTTCTTAATCTCGTGAGCCACTTGCTGGGCCATTTCGCGCCACGCTTGCTCGCGATGAGAAATCGCTAACAATTCTGCACTGTACCGCAATTCATCCACCATATTGTTGTAAACTTCCACCAAACTTCCAATTTCGTCGGTAGAATTCCATGCAATCTTTTCGTTTTTATCACCCAACTGAATTTTGCTCATTCGCTCTTTGATAAGTAATAAAGGACGCGAAATAAAACGTGCCAATAATAATGCAATGATGATGGTGATGAAGATGATAAACATGTAAACACTCAAAAAGGTAATCACAAAAGATGAAATTTCGCTGTTTAACTCCTTCTGTTTAGCAAAATAAGGCATGTTTACATACATCGCCACAGATCCATCGGTGGTAAAATAAGGCATGTAAATGGACCAATATTTCTGTTTGCCGATAAATTCGTCATGAAAATAGATTGTCTTTTGAGATTTTGCAAACTCGTTGTATGCTTCGCTATTCATCTTGTCCAGAATCAATCCTTGTTGAAACATCTGAGGCCGAGAAGTGGCAATAAGTTGACCCGCAGGACTATAGACATTAATGTCTACAAAATAGCGCTCAGACAGCGTAAAAACCAACTGATTCACTCGCGAAGAATTATCCTCGGTGGTTGTATTGAGTTGATTTAATTGATTCTCAAACTCTATTAAAATTGAATGCATTTTTTCATTCACAAACTCAATATTTTTTGCATTGTTGAGGGTCAGAAAATAACGAATGGTAACCGTTCCTATCAATACAAAAGAGATTAAGATGATTACAATCATATACAATTGCATGCGGAATCGGAAGGAGATTTTCTGTTTGACAAAAATTTCGGGATTGATAAACGCCAAAGTAAGCAACAACAGTAAAAATCCATACAAAATAAAGAAGAAAGAAATGTTGGCTATTTTTTCGAAAAAGGAAGCATTTTTCTTACTTAATAAAACTTTTTCTTTGTCGTTGAAAGAATAATATAGATGATTATACCCATCGTAATCGAAAAAAGACGAAGAAGAAACAAGCTCTTTATAACGATCAAACTTGATGCTAAAAGAGTATTTTCCAAACTGACTAACCAAATTATTGTTGACATATCTTGCATACGTGTATTTAGAAAAATCTTTGGTGACTCCTTTTTGCTTTTTATCAATCAACAAATCGGGATAGCCAATGTCATTTACATACATTTTGGAATCCAATTCGATGTATAAGTGATAGGATAGCTCCGTATCTGTCTCAAAATCAATGACAAACAAATAACTAATCTGTCCAGGCATATAGTTCATAAACCAGACATTGGCAAATTTAGTAGGAGCACCGTGATTGGCGACTTTTTGATTAAAAAAAGTTGAACATTCAATCTTAAAATTATCCGGTTGCAGTCGTAAAATCTGATTCTCTTTGCAAAGTGTTGCTGATATTTTATACTTAGCAGAAAAAGTATTTAGATAAGTTTTGTCGATATAGTCTAATAATTTGGATTCATTTTTTGGCAATTTAGAGAGATATCCGTCAATTTTAGAATCGTCTTTAATTAATTGAGAAAGTTCATCGAGTCGATATTCCGTAATTGGATCGTGCTGAGTTCCTAACTTTTCTGCCAATAACAACCGTTCATCTTTCTCTTTTAAGGTGTAATAATTACTGATTGAATGTGTAATAAGCAATGAGAAAAAAAGCAATAACACAATTTTTGCGGCACCTTGGGTGATCGATATTTGTTTGAATAACAGAAATCCTATAATTATATAGTAAATGAAAAAATAGGCAATTGAGGCACTAAATGAGTCCAGATACATTTTGTTTACAATTGTAAACAAACCCATTTGAATGGCTAAAAATAGCCAAAAAATATACTTTTTGTCTAATAATCGGTAAGATAATCGCGAGAAGTAATAAGAGAGATAAACAAACATCAACAACCACAAACCAATAAGAACAAAGCTAACGTAGTGCAAAAATGTATAGTTAAAAATGCTATCGTTGTTAAAAGAGATGGAAGAATTGATCACGATACTTTTTAGCAAAAAAATCAATCCTAAAAACAGAAAAGCTTGAACCCCAATAAGGAAAAATGAGAGTAAAATTTTAAACCAATTGGCTTTGTTGGAAAAAATGAAGTAGTGGGTAATAATGATTTTAGTAATAATAATGGCAAATAGAAGTACTATGCTATTGATTAACAAATCGCCAAAAGATGGAAGCCAAACGGAGGAGGCGTAATAAATGGGAGAAAAAAGTTTGGAATGATATAAAAGCGCTGGAACTTTATAGAAAAAAGAAAACGCTCGGCCAACAAGTAACAACAAGAGGACTGTAGGCCAAAAGATGAGCAAAAATAGGGGATTCAGTGTGAAAAGATAGAGTGAAATGGACCAAATTATTAAGAACAAAGAGACAAAAAAACTGATTAAAAACAGAGTAGTGGTGACATCGTTGTTGCCTTTATCCTCGTCGCTGAAAAGTGAAAAAAGAAAACGTTTCTGTGTATCATAAATAGGATAGTCGCCATTTACCAAAGATAATTGCATAGAGCGATCGACCGAAAAGTCAGATGCAAACGAATTCTCCAAGTATATATTTTCATAAACAAAATTATACTTTACAATAGAAAGTCCGATTAAAGTGTAATTGCCAATCGTAAACGACCTGCAAAGAAACATGCCATTTTTGAACTGAACAAAGGATTTTTTGAGAATATTAGTATCTAAATTATTAGAAATAGCAAATTTATTGGTGGACCACTGAATCAACTGTTGATCTTTATATAGATAAAACGCATTTCCGGAAATAGTTACATCCTCTTCAAAAGAGAAACGCTGGAGATGTAAGGTGTCTTTTAATATCACGGAGAGTGAATCTACTTTATGAGCCAACACCTTCTCTTTAGATTCAATGGTTTTTTGAATATTTAGTTGAGATCTGGACAACATTTTTGCAGAGTCCTGCGAGGTTTGGTAGTAGTAGATAGAAAATATCAGAAGAAAAATGCCTAATACTAGGAACCAAAATTGTTTTACTTTAATATTAATTTGCATCTTCAAAAATTTTAAATATAACCTCAAAATCTATCGTTAAACATTAAAAACAAGAGAAATCAGTATATTAGTTTAGTTATGAACAAGTTATGATAATGTTTCACGTGAAACATAGACATTAAAAAAATTAGCGACCAAAGAACACCAACAACACAGAAATATCAGAAGGCGAAACTCCACTAATTCTTGACGCTTGGCCAATCGTAGCAGGTTTAATTTTTGTCAACTTTTCTCGGGCTTCCCAAGACAAAGAAGAAAAAGTAAAATAATCGGTGTTTTCTGGAATCTTTATAGCATCGAATTTAATAAGTTTTTGCGCGTTATCATACTCTTTTTCGATGTAACTTTTATACTTAATCATTATCTCAACCGCCTCTATCTCCTCTTCAGAAAATTTATATTCAGACATAAAATCTGTCACCGATGGATGAGCTAAAACAAGATCGTGTAAGAAAATTTGAGGACGTAAAACAAGTTGTAAAGCCTTCACACGCTGTGTTAACAAGGCACTACCTTTTTCAACTAAAAAAGGATTGATGGTGTCCGGATCGATGGGACAATTTTTCAGAAATTCGATAAATTTATCTACTCGTTGATATTTTTCCACCACGCTCGTAAATCGTTCTTTGGAAATCAAACCAAGTGTGAAACCAATTGGAGTTAAACGAAGATCAGCATTATCTTGACGTAATAAAATTCGATATTCAGCGCGAGAAGTAAACATACGATAAGGTTCATCCACCCCTTTGGTCACTAAATCATCAATCAAAACTCCAATATATGCTTCGGTACGTTTGAGAACTAATTCATCCAAACCGTTGATTTTTTGATGGGCATTTATACCCGCCATTAATCCTTGAGCTCCCGCTTCTTCATAACCCGTAGTACCATTAATCTGTCCAGCAAAATATAAATTTTCAAACAACTTTGTCTCTAAAGTATGACGCAATTGGGTCGGTGGAAAATAATCATACTCTATGGCATAGCCAGGTTTGATAATGATCGCATTTTCAAAACCCTTAATTTTCTTCAGCGAATTATACTGAACCTCTAAAGGCAAAGAAGAAGAAAAACCATTTAGATAATACTCCGTAGAGTCTCTACCTTCGGGTTCTAAAAAAAGTTGGTGGCGATCTTTGTCCGAAAACCGTTCTATTTTATCTTCAATGGAAGGACAATATCTGGGTCCCACCCCACCGATTCTACCATTGAACATCGGCGATTTGTCAAATCCTTCACGCAAAGAGTTGTGCACATCCAACGAAGTGTATCCTAAATAACAACTCATTTGATGGGTTGCTTTTGGAGTATCAGTATACGAAAATTTTGAAGGGTTTTCATCCCCAAGTTGTTCGTCCAATTGACTAAAATCAATGGAATATCCAGCAATTCTAACAGGCGTTCCCGTTTTCAAACGCGCCGATTCAAATCCTAATTTAACCAAAGATTCGGTAAGACCTTCCGCAGCTAGTTCACCCAAACGACCGCCTTTGGTGCTAAATTCACCAATGTGAATTTTTCCATTTAAAAAAGTTCCATTTGTCAACACCACACTTTTTGAGCGGATTTTTAACCCCATTTGGGTAATGACACCGACTACTTTTTTATCTTCAATCAACAAATCAACGACTATGTCCTGCCACAATTGTAAATTCTTAGTGTTTTCCAAAACGTTTTTCCAAGTTTTTGCAAAGGCAAATTTGTCAATTTGAGCTCTAGGACTCCACATAGCGGGACCTTTCGACCTGTTTAACATTCTAAACTGTATCGTAGTTTTATCGGCAATGATTCCACAAAGTCCACCCATGGCATCAATTTCTCGCACCAACTGACCTTTGGCAATTCCACCCATGGCAGGATTGCACGACATTTGGCCAATGGTGTCAAGATTCATGGTAATCAACATTGTTCTCGAACCCAAATTAGCTGCACAAGCAGCAGCTTCACATCCGGCATGTCCGGCTCCAACTACAATTACATCAAACGGTCCAACCATTCTCTTTAAATTAATTTATGCATTAAACAAAAAAAATGTTCCACGTGAAACATTTTTATAACTTATTGACAAGCAACGATTATAATCGTTTTGATAGATAATAATTCTCTTTGCTCCTCATCTCTTTTTCTTCACTTTTTGTTTTGTCTTTATAACCCAACAAATGTAAAACACCATGAATCATCACTCGGTGCAACTCCTCTTCGAACGAAACTTTTTGAGTAATTGCATTTTCTTTTACACGATCTATACTGATCAGTAAATCGCCAGAAGTAATTCCAGGTTCGCAATAATCAAAGGTAATGATGTCGGTATAATAATCGTGTTTCAAAAAATTATTATTTACCTCCAACAAATAATCATCACTACAAAACACCAAGGAAATCTCCCCTACCCTACTCTTCTCTTCCACAACCGTGTTTTTAATCCACTGTTTTACCTTCAATTTCTGAGGGAGAGAAAATGAAATTTGTTCAACCACAAACGAAATACTCATCTTACAAATTAGTATTAAACGGTGTGGTAGCTTTCGATTGAACCCTAGCGCTACTTAAAACATTCGCACGTTGAGTATGTATTTTTTGTTGCATCGAAACAATCTCAAATCTTAGTTGAAGCAAATCAGTTTCGTCTGAAAATTTAACTTCATCTGCCAACTTATAAATTAATGCTAAATCTTGATCTGGAGAATCAAGTGAATCCTCATCCAACAGTTGATTGTCAAAAGATGGAAGCAAACAATTTGAAATAGAAAAATCAACAAAGTGATCTTCTATCGAATATTCCATCGTGGAAACACCAGGACCAGTATTTTCTACCGCCGTTGTTAATGCCATCAGAATAGAACCAAATTGGTCGCTACTAATCATTTTATCTTCCAACATCTCTTGTACTAAAGCCTCTACCTCTAAGAGTGCATTGGCTTTGTTGCTTGAAAATTCTATCTTCATAATCAATCGTTTTTCTTAACCTCCAAAGTTAATAAAATATTTCGACACTTTATCCTTGTAATATAATTTTAATGGCAACGGAGCCTTTTTTAACATCTCCTTCTGCCCTACTTTATTTTTTTTCAAAATCTCCATGTATTTGGCTGTGGGAGATATCAACGGATTTCCCTCTTTAGATTCGCGGGTTTCCTCTTTTTCTCTCTCCGTTTCTGCTTTTTCAGATTCCAACATTCGGGTAACAATGTCCTGTTGTCGCTTTAATGTATTTTGAGAAATGTTTTTATTCACAATCTCCTTTTCGGTCTGTTCCATCTCTTTCATCAGCTTCTCTAATTTACCGTCGTAGCCTTTACCCTCCTTTTTCAACCCTTCCAAATATTCTTGCAACATTTTTCGAATCGCTTCTTGCTCCGCAGCCAAACGCGCCATCTGTTCACTTTGCGACTGTCCCATCTCACCTGGTTTTGAACCCGGCTTTGGCATTTTCTTATTCATCCCCTCTTGCATTTTCCGAATCTTTTCCATGTTCGGACCTTTTTTGTCTTTTTTGGTTTTCGAGTTTCCAGGATTATCACACGTATTATTGCCCTTTTTCTTCGACTTAGAATTGGATTTCATCTTAGACTGCTTGCTCTTCATCTTTTTAAGCGATTCTGCGAGAAAAAGAGCTAAATTATTTGTCGACGTCATCACATAACGCTGATAAACAACAGCTTGTGAAATATTCTTATCAAATAGAGATTTTGAGATTTTATCAAAATTTAAATTGATACTATTCAATTCTTTAAAAACCATTGATTGAACCTCGGGCTGTCTTTTGGCAATTGCGGTGAGCGAGTCCTTAATAATTTCGAAATTTCCCTTCATCAACGTTTGCTCTTTGACGAGCTCGGTCAAACTAGGATCAAAATATTTAATGGTCGAAAACTTCAAAGAGATTTTTTCTTGATCCATACTTATCTTCACCAAGTTTTCTAAAATATCTCTCACCTGATCGATGTCTTCTGCCAAATTATCCTCTTCTATCTGCTCTTTGTTCTTTTCGAGTTTCTCTTTAAGATCTTCCATCTCTTTCTCAGCCTTGTTCTGACTGGCTTTTGCCTTCTTCTCTTTGCCCGTTTTCATCTGCTCGCTACTGTTTTTGAGCTGCTGATCGATGGATTGCTCTTCGGGTTTGGTATTCTCTAATTTGTTCGGCTCTTCCAACGAGTTATTCAATTTACGAATCTCTTCTTGCTCTTTCTGAAACTCGTCAAATTTCTTATTAATTTCATCCTGTTCCTTGGTCAAAGCCTCCTTGTTGGCAGGCGTAACAGGTAATTCGTTTAATTTTTTTTGCTTATCGATGATCTCTTGAAGTTTGGAAATATTTTGCTCAAATCGTTTCTCAAATTCAAGATTTTTATACTGCTCTACGTTTTTATTAATGTCCTCTTTCAGGTTTTCATTTTGTTTTTTAATGTCATCCAGTTTGGTCTGAATATCATTCGGATTGGTCTGTTTTAGAAGCTCTTCCATCGCTTTCATCATCTCTTCCAACTGTTTTTTAAGCAAGTCGTTGATCTCTTTTTCGAGGTTCTTTTTATTCTCTTTTTGCTCCTCGGAAAGCTTTTCAAAGTTGTTGATTTGATTTAACTCTTTGGTCAACTCATCCATCTTTTTCTTGAGCTCTTCCATCCGCTTTTTAAGCGCTTCCATCTTTTTCTGAATCGACCAATCTTTCTTATTCGACTCCTGCACAGATTTCTTAATATTATCCAGCTCTTTCTCAATTTTGCTGGTCTCTAAAATCATAGAATTCATGGTAGAAACATTCGTTTCATTTTTAGAGTTTAACTCCTTTTGCTTCTCATCATCGGTTTTAAACACAATGACCTTGGTGGCAGAAACACTCTTTTTGCCTTTATTAACAGCATCATTGTCAATTACTTCTACATTCAACTCAATTTTGCGAGGAAGCTCTGTGTAATAATTTTCAATGTTGATAATCTCATCAATAGCCACTCTATTTAAGTTGTTCAAAAGTGGTAATTTAATCTTTTGCAAAGTGCTTTTCCCTTGTAAATCGTAAATGGTGGCATTTAAAAACAAGTTCGAAATTCCATAATCATCGGATGCTTCTCCTCTGAAAAACAAGATGTTATCATACAAAGAATCCTGAGAAATTTCTAACTTTATTTGTGGAAATTCATCTTCAATTACATTGCATTGAATCAATAAAGAATCAACAAAATCGACCTTTGTATGTTTGGCAAAAATGTGGATAAACTCCTGATTGCCCATAATATACTTAAATTGAGTCTGGTTGTTGGTGACGATGTTTTGGAATTTTTGAGCACCAAACTCACTTTGCAACAGATCAGTTCCTTCGGTAATTACTTTAATCGTGGCAAGTGTCCCTTTGGGAATCAATAAATTGCTTTGGTTTTCCAAAACTTCATCCTGTTTGCCCACATACGCAGGATAATTCAGCGTAATGGAATAATTTAATATTCTAGGTTTTTCTACTACTTTTACGGTATAATTAGGAGAGATGTATTCATCGTTAAATAGTTGAAAATCAATTGATTTCTTAATATTCAAAAATTCATATTCGAAAAGTGTATTGCTTTTTTTAAAAAGTTTTTCGCTAAAACCTTCACCTTTTATCGATAAATCGGAAGGGAGCTCCTCCCCTTTTACTTCAACCTGTATCTTAATATTCTCATTCTTGTAAGCAGACAGTTGCGAATTGATTAGGGTCACTGTGTAGGGTAAAGGCTTAGAAAAGGCGGTAGAAGGCTGTAAAACTCGATTTAAAGCCATGTTATAAGAGGGAATGAAGAAAGGAATCGAAGAGAGCGCAACAAGTGTAAAAATATAGAAGATAATGTTTACGTAGTTCCGTTTTTTCTTCTTTTTAAAATCATCAGAAGCCAAGAACGTTTCAATTTTTTGAGTCCGCTCCTCGATGGCTTTGTGGGTTAACGATTCCGAATAATAGTTTGATTTGAGCGTTTTAATGAGCTCAAACGTGTTTTTGAATATCTCCGTGATGGTTGAACCAAAAAAGCGCTTCAGTGTCCTATTTTCGGTGAAAACAGGTCGGTTTTGTTTGACAAGGTATGTAATAAAACCAATAGCACATAAAACAAGTAATATTATTAGACCAATTTTTACTGTGGGACTGAGATATAAGAGCATCTCCAGGGTTAAAATTACCAAAAAAAGTAAAAATAGCCCCACTAAAAAAAGCACCATTTTCGAGATGAGTATCGAAAAACGTTGCTTTTTCTCAAGTTTAAAAAAAGAATTAGTTCTTGTATCTTTCAAAATTAATCTCTCTAATTTTTAATATCACAATCGTTTATTTGATAAAATTAAACACACGTTTGTTTAAACTCTTAAAATTCATTGCTTTATGCAAAATATTCTCGTTCCACTTTTTTGGTTTGTTATAAAAAAGAAAGTAATCGGAAAGCGTGATGCCTACCGGACAAACCGTATCACATTTTCCACATCCTATGCATAATTGATTTTCCACATATCCTTTACCAACGATTTCGCTCTTAATATGTTGTATCGGATTAAAATTGGGTTGAACGATAGAAATTGGGCAAACGGATTGGCATTTTTTACACTCAATGCAGTAATTTAATTTTCTTAACTTTAATTCAGATAAGAAATTAATATCTGTATCGGTTACATCCACCAAAAGCTTATAATCTAATGTAAAATGTTCGAGCGAAATAAAAACAAAATTAGAGGAATTATCGCTGGGGATAATTTTATACAAATCGTTGATGGATTTAATAATCTTATCTAATTTTAATACGAACACAGTTTTAATGTGATTAATTGCCGTTTTAGGAATAGCAATTTGATGATTATCTGTGATATAATAACAAAAATCCTCAATAGCCCAATCTTTCGACGACTCATAATTTTGCAACGGCAAACGATCGTTGAACGTCCATTCAACCACATTTTTCAAATGTTTTGTATTTCTATCAAAATCCAATAAATTATCCATTAGATAATTTAAATTTTTTCGCTTGGAACTATACGCTTGGTTATTCATTTTCTATCTTATTAATCCTATTTTGATGACGACCACCTTCAAAGTTAGCATTTAAAAATGAATTTACAATGTTTTCGGCCTCTAAAACAGTAACATATCTTCCTGGAAGCGCAATAATGTTAGCATTGTTATGTTGCTTCGCTAATGCGGATATCTCTGGATTCCAGCATAATGCACTACGAATTCCATGATGTTTGTTGGCAGAAATATTTATTCCATTTCCACTACCACAAACGATTATTCCTACACTATTATTACTATCTTTACTCACTGCTTCTGCAACTAAATGTGCAAAATCTGGATAATCGACACTTGATAAAGAATTTGTACCAAAATCTTTAACTTCAATTCCTTTTGATAATAAAAAACTTTTTATATGCTCTTTAATCAAAAATCCACCGTGATCACTTCCAATAAATATCATAACTCAATTTTTTGTGTTTTTATAACTGCAAAATTAACAGAAAAATCCATAAATCGGTTGATAAAATATCAACTTCGTGTTGATAACCTCTGATAACTTTAAATCGTAAAATTAAAAGTGTGGTTTCAATTATTTTTCAACAATCGATACAGTGAAAATAATTTTCAAAAGTATCAACATATATAGTAATTTTGCAAAAGTAATAACTTGTATAAAAACATCTTAATAGCTGAATATTAAATGATTATAAAAATATCTACCTGTTGGTAAGATGTGTACAAAAACAATGTTATTATTATCAAGCTAAAATGAATTAAATTTATTCACCTATTAACCGCATTATTATTATTATTATATATATTTAAAAATTTAAAAGAAAAATTATAATGAATATAGAGTTGTTGAAAAAGAAAAAGAGAGCAATTATACTTGCACATTACTATACTAATCCTGAAATACAAGAAATAGCAGACTTTACAGGAGATAGTTTAGCTTTAGCCCAAAAAGCAAAAGATACGGACGCAGATATAATTGTTTTTGCCGGAGTTCATTTTATGGCCGAAACTGCAAAAATTTTAAATCCAACCAAAAAAGTGTTAGTTCCGGATTTTAATGCGGGTTGCTCTCTTTCCGATTCATGCAAAGCTTCTGATTTACAAGAATTTAAAAATTTACATCCTGATCATAAGGTGATTACGTATGTGAATAGTTCTATTGAAGTAAAAATGATCTCTGATATTATTTGTACTTCCAGTAATGCTGTAAAAATTGTAAACTCTTTTCCAAAAGATCAAAAACTTATTTTTGCGCCCGATAAAAATTTAGGAGGTTACATTAATAAAATTTCTGGCAGAGATATGTTATTATGGAATGGTTCATGCCACGTTCATAATCAGTTACATACCAAAAATGTTTTGAAATTAAAATTAGAAAATCCTGATGCTATTGTGATTGCTCACCCTGAATGTCAGGATGTTATCTTGCAATTAGCTGATTTTATTGGTTCTACGCTGCAAATGCTAAATTATACCAAAACGTGCGCTGCCGATAAAATTATTGTGGCTACCGAAACTGGAATTATCTACCAAATGCAACTTGCTTCTCCTCACAAACAATTTTTCGTGGTTCCGGCAGACGAAACTTGTAATTGCAACGATTGTCCATTCATGAAAATGAATACCATCGAAAATATTACTCGCTGTTTGGAAAACGAAAGTAACGAATTACATCTTTCTGATTATCAGATACAAACAGCTCAAATTCCACTTCAGAGAATGTTGGATTTATCTTAATTTATATTTTCTCTAATATATTTAACTTCAACTGAAAAAAATAAAGAGTAAAAAAACATAATTAATTTTGTCGGATAACTTTGGCATTTTAATTCTAATAAAATTTGTATGAAAAAATATTTAATTCTTTTTATGTTTACTTTTTTCTTCGCATTTTTTTCTTTTGCGCAAGATTCTATTACGAATGGATATGTGAAATTAAAATTTGATAACGGAGTAGTTTCGAGTGAAGGCACTATGAGAGAAGGACTTCCAGATGGCTATTGGAAATCTTATAGTAAAAAAGGTATACTTATCTCCGAAGGAAACCGTAAAGATTTTTTATTAGATAGTTTGTGGAAATTTTATTCCGATAATGGTGAACTTACAATGTCTATAACTTATTCTAAAGGGAAGAAAAATGGAATAAAAACTACTTTTTCTAATGATTTTACCATAATTGAGGAATTTAAAGAAAATATTAAAATTGGATTTGAGAAACATTTTGATAAAAACAATCATCTTATAAAAATAATTCCTTTTGTAAATGGCCTTGAAGAGGGACTTGCCAAAGAATTTAATAAAGAAGGAATTATAATTCTACTCACCGAATATAGCAAAGGCTATATTTTGAAACGTGAATTTATCAATAGGGTGGATGCTTCTGGTTTTAAACAAGGTTTGTGGAAGTATTTTTACGACAACGACGTATTAAAAATAGAAGTTTCGTATGTAAATAATAAAAAACATGGTATTTATAAAGAATTTTCTCCAGAAGGAAATTTGCTTAAAATAGAAAAATACGAAAATGATCAATTAATTGTAGATGCTGTTGAGACCCGAAAAATGGACATGCGAATTGACTATTATAAAAACGGATCTCCCAAAATTATGGGAACATATTACAATGGAATTGCTGAGGGAGTGCGTAGAGAATTTAACGAAAAAGGTCAAGTAATTCAATCTTATATTATGAAATCTGGTTTCATAATTGGCAAAGGAATCATGGACGAAAACGGCATGAAACAAGGTATTTGGGAGGAATATTATGATGAAACTTATGCAAAACCCAACGAAAAAATATTAAGATCCAAAGGAAAATATAAAAATTCAAAACCGGTTGGTGATTGGAAATATTTCATGCTCAACGGAAATATTGAAATTGAAGGAAGTTACGATGCCACTGGGAAAAAAGAGGGTGAATGGATTTGGTATTATCCAAATGGAAAAATCTTAATTAAAGATAATTATTTAGATGGAAAAAAAGAGGGTTCGTATGTTGAGTATGATGAAAACAACAATATAATCGCCAAAGGAAATTTCATTGAAGATCAGGAAGATGGTTATTGGATTCGTTTAAATAAAGATTTTACTGAAACTGGAAAATATATCGACGGAAAAAGGGAAGGAAAATGGAAAGGGTTTTATAAAAATGACAACCCAACCTACGAATGTTCTTTTGTCGACAATAATTATAATGGATCTTATGTGACTTATTGGGAAAATGGCAGAATGAAAGAACAAGGAAATTATCAATTTGGTTTAAGAAATGGAACCTGGCGACAATTTGATTCTTTGGGAAATCTTTTTTTAATGGTTACTTACAAAAAAGGAATCGAAGTTCGATACGAAGGTGTAAAAATAGAACCGACTTTGGAAGAAGGGGAGTAGGTGTAATTGGTGAACTTTTTTTTCTACTTATCTGGTTTTCCTGAGCCAGCCTATCATGATTCGCCGCGGCGAACTCGAAGGGAAGGACTTCATAAGCACTTCCAAAAAAGTTTTTACTTTTATTCTTCCACGCAGAAGCGTGGTAAACTAACTACCAATGACAGAAATAGAAAATTGCTTCTTTTCTGGTCCTCCTGAGTTAATCGAAGGATTTCAATAAGTGCTTTTATAAAGTTCTTTCTTTAATACTTCGATTAACTACCAATGACAGAATTACATAACTACCTCATAGATAAACGATTATTTATTTTTGGCAAAGTCTCGGCATGAAATCCTGAATTAGTCTTTTCTTAAAGGTTCGACCAACCTTAATCTTTGATTTAGAAAATTAAAAAATCTTTTGAGTAAAAAAAGACTGCGAAGCCATCACTGCGTAGCTCTAAAACTTCTGAAAAGGCTCCATCATCTGCGCGTGGGATCTGAAGGAGCGAGCGAGCCCTTAAAAACAATAGTTTTCAAATACAATTAGCAATTCAGCAAGGGCGTTTACGTCCTAATTTTAAGTCTGGGTAAAAACCCAAGCCACACAAAAAACAACAAAGACTTCAAATTAGCCTACCTTGCTAAAGAATTGCTTATTGCATTTGAAATTTCCAGAAAACATGCATTCGCTCCTTCTTGACTTTTTGGATACTTTTGTGTCAAGACAAAAGTATCAATCAAAAAGAAAA
>JBBRGJ010000075.1:0-15054 GCA_038240835.1 Bacteroidales bacterium
CAATTCAAAATCTTTCAATAAATCATCTAGCAATTGCTCTTGAATAAGACCTGGAAGGCCTTTGAATGTGTCTTTAATCTCTTCTATTGATTTCATTTGGTAAAGTTACATATAATTGCTGACATTATTAGAACTTAGCCAGTTTTATTTATTACATAATTCACATATTTGTGTTGAGCGTGTCGTAAAATCTCTTTTGCAAATTGTTGGGCAGTACTGTTAAGTGCAAATTATCAAGAGAATATCGGTATTTTTGATTTTTCGTTAGTGCTTTAAAAAAAAAAGAGCTGAAAATAAAATTTCAACTCTTTTTTTAAATGAGAACATTTCCTATTACCTAGTAATGTAACCGTTCTTACTATCCTTTTGGAGGTGTGCTTTCGCAATTTGAAACAACCGCATCAATTTGAACCAAAGCATTCATCGCAATAGCTGAAACGCCAATAATTGTTCTTGCAGGCAAATCGCCTTTGAAAAATGGAATATAAACTTCGTTTACAGCATCAATATCGGCAATGTTTTTTAGTTGGATATTTATTTTAACCACATCGTCCATCACATGATCAATGCTTTCAATAATAGCTTTGATGTTGTTTAGGCACTGAGCGGCTTGCTCTTTTACGCCACCAGCAACTATTTCATTTGTTTTTGGATCTAATGGCAATTGACCTGAAATATGATTGTAATGAGAAAAAGCAACCGTATGTGCGTAAGGAACTTTTGGCGCATTATCGGTATTATTTGCTTCTATTGCGAGCAGACGAGTATCTTCGGGAAGTTGTGGAGGAGTTCCATCACCATGCGAAATTACAGTATCAATTTGCAACAAAACATCCATGGGCAAAGCCGAAGCATTAACGATGGATCTGGCAGGAACATAATTTGGGAAAAATTTTGCACAAACTTCGTTTACTGCTTCAATATCCGAAATATTTTTAAGGTGAATGGTTGTTTTCACTACATCATCCATCACGTGGTCGATGCTTCCTAAAATTGCTTTAATGTTAATCAGACACTGTTCGGTCTGCTCTTTTACACCACCAGCAACTACTTTTCCAGACTTAGGATCAATTGGTAATTGAGCAGAAAGATTGTTGTAATGAGAAAAAGCAACCGTTTGTGAAGAGAGCCCTTTGGGTGCATTTTCGGTGTTTCTTGTAATTTTGATAAGATCGCAAGGAGCTTGCGGCGTGGTGCCTTCGCCGTTTGAAATAACTGCTTCAATTTGCACTAAAGCATCCATCGGTAATGCTGAAACTGCTAATACTGTTCGTGTTGGGAGATAATTTTGAAAGAATGAAGTATACACTTCGTTTACAGCGTCGATATCTGAAATGTTCTTTAAAAATAGGGTGATTTTGACAACATCATCCATTACATGGTCGATGCTTTCTACAATCGCTTTAATGTTTGACAAGCACTGCTTTGCTTGCTCTTTCACGTCATTGCCTACCAATTTACCAGTTTTTGGATCGATGGGCAATTGACCTGAAATATTGTTGTAATGTGAAAAAGCTACAGATTGTGTAGATTTACAACTTTTGGGTGCATTTTCGGTGTTTCTTGAATTTTTGATAATAACGCCACTCATGTTTTCTTTTCTCTGTTTTAGTTTTTATTGTTAACCTTGTTTTTTTTATAGGGGGACAAAATTAGTGAAAAAAGAGTGATATTCGTTCATCCGTAGAGAAAATAATATTATAACGAGATTTTGTGTAAAATTGAAAACCATTTTTCTTTGTAGAGTCTTGATATCCGGCCGAACTTCGGTTCACGGTAAAAAATTCTTCTGTCAAGTCTTGCGCCATCCAAACTCTAAATTCGTGCATTTGTGGCTGAACCCAAACAATCAGATTTCTTTATTTTGGGGAAAGTTGTAGCAATATTTCGTTGGCAGATTTTACTGGAATATTACAGACTTGTTCACTGCAAATATAGGCATAGGGTTCGTTTTTTACAAAGCGATTTTCGAATGCTGGCACTGCAGATATAGGCGGTGTTTTCGCTCCAGCTATTACCACGCCCGGCAAAAAGTTGCCCTTCAATTCTGATAAAACGGTAAGTGCTTCATCCCCACAAATAACCAATAGTTTGTAGCCATTTGTTTTTTCAATTAAGGTCTCGAACCACTTAAAGTGAAAGGTAGGAATTCGCAATAAATTTTGTTGAATATTAATCAGCATCCGCTGTGCAATGTCGGCATACGTTGTATCGTAATATATTTCGGATAGTTGCAAGAGCGAATTTGCAAAAACTGCGTTCGAGGAAGGTGTGACGCTGTCGGAAAGTTCCATTTTGCGACTGAATAGTGGCTTGTCGATATTGGAAGTAAACCAAATAAATCCAGAATCGGAGTCGTAGAAATTTTCCAATACTTTGTCGGTAAGGGATTTGGCAGTCGATAAATATTTTGTATCAAAACTCACCGAATAGAGTCTGAGCATGGCTTCAATGAAGGAGGCATAATCGTCGGCAAATGCAGGAATTGTAAGCGTTCCATTTTTGTAATTTCTGAATAAATCATAATTTTCTGACAGATGGTTTTCGATGATAAAATCGGCTGCTTTTTGCGCTTTTTTAAGGTATTCCGGCACATCGAAAGCCCAATAAGCATCAGCCAGTCCCGTAATCATGAGTGCATTCCATGCGGTTATCGACTTATCATCTAAACCTGGTTTTATTCTGTTTTTACGTTTTTCAAAAAGAAGGTTTAAGAACGTCTGTTTTTTATGTTGAAAATCAGAATCCGAAATTTTGTACTTCGAAGTTATCGCTTCTTCTGATTGGGTTGTGTGTAAAATATTCCCTAATCCTTCCCAGTTTCCACCTTCTTTTACGTTGAAATACTCTATAAAAAGAGCGGCATCTGCACCTGCAAGTTCTTTAAATTCAATATATTCCCAAACATAATATTTGCCTTCTTCGCCTTCGCTGTCGGCATCGAGTGATGAATAAAAAATACCTTCGGAAGCTTGCAGTTCGTTTTCAACAAAAGCAATCGTTTGCTTAACAATTTGGCGATATTCAGCTTTTGGATCAATCATATACCCTTTTGAATATAAGCTAATTAACTGGGCATTATCGTACAGCATTTTTTCAAAATGTGGAACTATCCATTCGGCATCTACGGCATATCGGGCAAAACCGCCGCCCACAACATCGTACATCCCGCCTGAGGCAATTTTGTGCATAAAAACAGTGGAATAATTTGCAATTTCTGCCGTTGGAAAGAAATGATTATACGTAACAATCGATTGATGCAGACCGGGTATGGGGAATTTTGGCGCTCCTTTTAATCCGCCAATTTCTAAATCGAATGCGCCAAAAACACTGTTTTTAAGTTCTAAAAGAATGTTTTTATCCCATTTCAAATTGGGGTCAATCGCGTTTACAAGTTCCATATTATTCACCCCTTGCGTAATTTCTTCGGAGGCAACATCGATTTTTTGACGGTCGTATTTGTACGTGTTTGCTAAACTCTTTAAAACTTGAATCCATGAAGTGGGTTGAAAATAAGTTCCGCCATAAAAAGGCTTGCCATTTGGTAGTGCAAAACAGTTGAGCGGCCAACCGCCTCGTCCTGTAAGTATCTGAACAGCATTCATATATACAGCATCAATGTCGGGACGTTCTTCGCGATCCACTTTGATACAAATAAAGTTATCGTTCATCAGTTGGGCAATCTCTTCATTCTCAAACGATTCGTGTTCCATCACATGGCACCAATGGCAAGCCGCGTAACCAATGCTTATGAGTAAGGGCTTGTCTTCCGCAATCGCTTTTTCTAAAGTTTCATTATTCCATGCATGCCAATTTACAGGATTATGGGCATGTTGCAACAAATATGGACTTGTTTCTTTACTTAATGAGTTGGTGTATAGGTGATTTTGATTCTTCATATCATTTTATGTTTGTCAACGGTCTCATTCTATATCAAATACCGAATGAAAGACAGATTTTATTTGTATTAAAATATCTAATACAATTGTAAACATAGTAAATGATGAATTTGTTCTTTGCGGTTATTAATTTTGGTTCTACTACCATTTGAGTGGAAAAGATCACAGATATCAAATTGTTATTTCAAAATTGTCATACTGAGACTTTATCCAAAATTTTTTGGAAATAAGAGGTTCATGACAGTGAGAAAATTCACCAATATTTGCAACTAAATACAAACAGTGTAGACGTATTTTTTTTAACGGTCATACTGAGCCCTCCTTTTGAGGATAAACCTGTCGAAGTATACATAGTATAAACTTATGAAGTCCTTCCCTTCGATGCCTCATGGCAGGCTTGCTCAGGATGACCCGAAAAGTAGAAAAATCAGAAAAAGCATTCTAATTCTGTTATTGGTAGTTAGTTTGCCATGGCGTGGAAGTATTTCAGTGATAACCTATTGAACTACCTTTAATAATTGCGATAATTATCGACTCAGGGTGACAATGAAATAAATATACTAATATTATAGATTTGGCAAAACTCTGTAATTGCATTTCCACTCAGTTTTTAATAGAATCCAAATGTTTAATAAGAAATCTATAAAACTAATGAGAACACTGGAAAGATATAAAAAAGTCCAACCCTTTTTAAGGTTTCTCAGGCCAATAAATATTACGTTTGTAGTAATTGTGCAATTGGGTTTCATAATCCCGAGTAAGCAGCGCTTCTTCAGAATATTCTGGAGCATTTTTGATATTCTCCATCGAAAGTTTAACAGATACTTTTGATTCATCCCAAATGATTTTGTCAATCCATTGGGGAGAAATCAATACTTTTTTACCGCCAAACCAATTTGTGGTATCAATAATCAGATATCGAATTACCCAAGTTTCATCATCAATTATAAAATCTGCCACGTGACCTATTTCACCGTCGAGGGCTTGAATATAAAGGCCAGTAACAGCATTGGTGCTACGCAAATTGGGATCCCAAGTTTTTTTTTCTTCTTCTTGTTCTTGCTCAATTTCTTTCCATTCTTGGCTGTCACGACTCAAATAAGGAGAATATCCCCACATGTACGGACCAGTCCAGTATGTTGGCCATCCATAATAGCCATAATACTGTGCCTCAAATTGTTTTGAAACGGGTTTGTCGCTTTCAAGAGATGGACTTTCTTCAATTTGCTTTCTGTTCAAGTTTACACCGATCGTTTCTGCTTCCTGATTTATAGAAGTCAACGCATACGGCGAAATCAACACTTGTCTGCCTGTAAGCCAGTTTCCTGTATTTACAATCAAATACCGAACGGCCCAACGTTCATCGTCAAAATAGAATTCTTGGATCTTGCCAATTTCGCTATCGATAGCGTCTAATTTGTACCCTTTTAGGGCTTTTGCTTTGATTAACATAATTGTATATTTTTCGTTAATTAAATATTATCCTTATAAAATCACAAATGACTAAAGATTCAGCTTTTAATTGCTATGATTGTCGCCACCTAAGCTGTAATAATTATTTTCTTCATCTTCGCTTCCAATATTTTCTTGAAGGTCATCCAATTCAGAACCTGGAACATCAAGGTCATCTCCAGAATGGTCATCTCTAAAGTCTTTTATATTTGCGGCACCTTCTTCTGTTATTGGGGCTTTGGTTTTAGTGATGTCTTCGGGATTGATATCTTGTTCCTTCAAATACTTATTGTAAATATCTTCAATTTCGGCGTAAGAAGGGTAGCCTGACAAATCGTTGGTCTCTTCGCTGTTTTCCTCATTAACAGGAGTATTCAGTTTTTTTATATTTTTTTTCATCGTTTTTTTATTTATACGTTTCGAAAAGCTAAATTAAGCTGAATTTGCAGGAAAAGTGTTATATCGTTTTGGGAAAAGATTACATATTTCACACATTTCATGTAATTTGGGGGTTGCCAATAATGAATCTTAAACTAGGCTAATCAACAATTGACTCAACTCTAAACAGTTTTTAGAATTTTCCCATTTTATTTCAATCGCATTAGAGACTGTAAATCAGATAAACAACTAGAAAGATACCAACCGCCAGAACGGACAAAGTGAGTAATGCGTCAAGAATTGATGATGGTTGCCAAGTATCTTCGTTTATTTGTTTCTCAACTTTCTTATACCTGATAAATGCAAGCAATCCCATCAAAGCGCCCAATCCTACAAGGAAAATTCCAAGGATTGCCGAATATCCATGAGAAGGAGGAGGTGCTTCTATATTGGTCGATTTGCCGATAGCATAAGACATTTGTTTCATGAATAACGCGAACTTTTCAACCACAAAACCAAATGCCATGATTCCTATGCTTGTTCTTATCCATGCAAGAAATGTTCTTTCATTGGCCATGTGAACACGGCGATTCAAAAACTTTTCTTGATTCTTAGATTCAATTATATCTGAGGTTTTATCTGTCATATTATATTTACTCCTTGATAAAAGTTAGCAAGTCTGCAATGAGTTGATCCTAAGTATTTAACTTCTGTTTTTGCCTGATTTCTTCAACTTACTCAGTCATTTATTAAGATAAACAACTGCGTAAGTCGAAGAATAATCAAACAGAATACAAGGGGGAATCAAAGAATCATCGATCCATCCGAATAAATCACTTGCAAATCAAAATTACAGAGCACTTCCAAATATTTCTTTTGAATTTAAAAGTAATTCCACATATTGGGCTCTCGCATAAACAAATGGATTGCCAGTTAATTTGTTTTGTGACAATTTTCCTCTGAACTCATCAATATTTTGATAGTTTTTACTTTCCATCCATTCCTTCATTTCGTTCGTCATCGTTTTGATATGTCCCAATCCATTTTTATATAATGTGCTCACTACTTGTACACAACTTGAACCTGACAATAAGAGTTTGATTACATCTTCACCGGTAAAAATCCCGTGACTGCTACATATATCAGCATTCGTGTTTCCAAATAACAATCCTGCATATCTCAATGATTTTTTATAGTCTTTTTCGCTACTGAAATTAAATGATTTAACATGTTTCTCATCATAGATATTAATATCCGGCTGAAAAAAGGAGTTAAACAGAACGAATGCATCCGCTCCAGATTGGTCGAGATTTTTTATAAAATTCAAAACATTTGTGTAGTTAGGACTTAATTTTACGCTAATTGGAATCGTGCTATTTTGCTTGATTTCACGCACAATCCTTATTTGTTCGTCTTCTATTTCTTGTGCATTTTTATTAAAATCGGAAGGAACATGGTAAAAATTTAATTCAATGCCATCGACCCCTGTTTCAGTTAATAATTTGGCGTATTTAATCCATGAATCATAATTAACGGCATTCAAACTTGCAATTAGAGGAATTGATAGACTCTCTTTTGCATTTCTAATGTTCATCAGATGTTCGTCGGGACCTGCATATTCCATGTGTGGATGTGTTGTCACCATTTCCGCATTTCTGTCGTCGTATTGGGTAAGTCGTTCTTCCAACTGAAACCGCTCGAGTTGAATTTGCTCCTCGAACAAAGATTTATAAACAATTGCTCCCGCACCGAGTTCTTCGGCTCTTTTTAGATTGTCTAAATTTTTAACTAGATTGGATGCTCCAATAATAATTGGGTTATCTAGTTCGATACCCATGTAATTTGTTTTGAGATTTATCATTTGTGTATGTTTTAAATTGGTAAATTGAACAGAATATATTTACTATAGTACTCAACAGAGTGGTTGCAAATGGAATGCTTTATAGTGCAACAACATTTAGTAAATAATGTTTAAATTAAATGACCAAAGTATAAACATTTACCTCCTTACATGTTATATGATCTTGAGAATATCTTACACAATTAGACGTTTGCACGTTTTAATCGTGCTCTAATAAATATTTTGACGATCTCATTAACAATCAGCGGAACCAAACCTAGGAAAATTGTGATTCCCCAGCCTCTCCAATCCAGCATTTGTAAATGAAATGCTCTTTGCATAAACGGAATACTAATTACGCTTAATTGTAATAGTACACCCAAAACAATCGCTCCTACTAGAAATTTATTGGAGAAAATACCAATTTGAAAAATTGATTTTGAACTATCTCTAACTGCAAGAGAAAAGAACAACTGACTCATCACCAAGGTCATAAAAGCCATTGTGCGAGCGTACTCCACGGTGGTTTCTGGTGCTGATTGATCAAATGGGCTGAATCCGTGTTCGTAATACCCGAACCAGAAAGCAAACATGGTTAATGCACCAATTAACATCCCGCCAAGAATAAGATGAAATCCTGCACCACCAGCGAAGAAACTCTCTGTTGCATTACGTGGTTTGTCTTTCATCACATCCGGACTTCCGGGATCCATTCCTAAAGCGATGGCGGGAAAAGAATCGGTTACTAAGTTAATCCACAACAATTGGGTGGCAATTAACGGCGCTTTCAGTCCAATCAATAGCGTGACAAACATGGCGATCACTTCTCCTAAATTACAGGTAAGCAGAAAGATAACGGCCTTCTTAATGTTGCTGTAAATATTCCGCCCCTGTTCGATGGCTGAAACAATGGTGGAAAAATTGTCGTCCATCAGAATCATATCAGCGGCACCTTTGGCCACATCGGTTCCAGTTATCCCCATTGCCACGCCAATATCGGCTGCATGGAGCGAAGGAGCATCGTTTACGCCGTCTCCAGTCATAGAAACTATATGATCATGTGACTTGAGTGCATGGACAATTTTTACTTTATGTTCGGGCGAAACACGAGCAAATACACGATAATTTACAATCTTTTCGGCAAGTTCGCTTTCCGAAAAATCATCCAATTCCGCGCCTGTAATGGCTTCGTCGATCGATTCAGCAATTCCCAATTCGTGGGCAATGGCAAATGCCGTGTTTTTATGATCACCAGTAATCATGATGGAAGTAATACCCGCAAGTTTTGCTTTTTGAATCGATTCTTTTACCTCGGGACGCGGCGGATCAATCATTCCAACGAGTCCAATCAGAATCAAATCTTTTTCCATTTCTTCGCCTTCTATCACCGAATCAGTTGGTTTGTAAGCCGCTCCAAGTGTGCGGAGTGCGTTGTTGGACATTATTTCCGTAGCATCGAGGTATTTTTTTCTGTGCTCTTCGGTGATTGGAATTACTTTTCCATTTTCTAAAACATGGGATGATATTTTGAGAAGATTGTCTATAGCTCCTTTTGTATACACCGTATATTTATCGTTTTCTTTGAAGAGAGTTGACATTAATTTTCGGTCAGAATCAAAAGAGACTTCGCTGGTGCGAGTAGCCTGAGACCTGATTTTTTTTCTGTCAATTCCCAAATCATCGCCTAAAAGTAGCAATGCAATTTCTGTTGGATCTCCAGTTCCTTGTCCGTTTTCGTAGGTTGCATCGGAATCTAAAATCATCGCTTTGGCAAGCAATTTTGCATCTTCAGTGGCGCTGTTTTTCAAATCACGTTCAACTTTAATCTCACCTTCCAGATTAAAATATGTTTGAACGGTCATTTTATTTTGGGTGAGCGTGCCTGTTTTATCGGAACAGATAATATTCACCGAACCCAACGTTTCAACGGCAGGTAATTTCTTAATAACTGCCTTTTTCTTAGACATGCTCGTCACACCAATCGAAAGAACCACGGCCACAATAGCGGCAAGTCCTTCGGGAATAGCCGCCACAGCCAGCGAAACCGATAAAATAAACATTTCAGCTAAATTTCGGCCTTGAATGATTGCTATAATAAATATGAAAACACAAATTCCGATGGCAATTAATCCAAGCGTTTTCCCTAATTTATCCAACCGGATTTCTAATGGAGTTTTCTCCTTTTTTTCAACATTGATGAGGTTGGCAATCTTACCAACTTCCGTATTCATTCCAGTTTCGACAACGACTCCGATACCTCTTCCACTGGTGACTAAGGTAGACATAAACGCCATATTCATACGGTCGCCCAACGGCGTTTTCGGATCATTAAAAACTTGTGTTGCATCTTTTTCGGCAGGAACAGACTCGCCCGTGAGTGCCGATTCCTCTATGTGAAGATTTGCTGACTCAATCAAACGAATATCCGCAGAAATGTATCGTCCAGCATCCAAAATTAAAATATCTCCGGGAACCACTTGGGGTGAATCTAATTCTATCACCTCGCCGTTTCGGCGGACAAGTGCTTTTGGAAACGACATTTTCTGAAGCGCCTCAATTGCTTTTCCAGCTTTCACTTCCTGAATTACACCCAAAACAGCATTGGTAATAATAACCAAAATAATGATGATGGCATCGATATATTCACCCATAAACAGCGTGATGACCACTGCGACCAATAAAACATAAATAAGCCACTCTTGAAGTTGCGCAAAAAACAGCTGAAAAATATTCTTTTTCTTTTTCGAAAGCAATTTATTTGCACCGTATTTTTCGAGTCTGACTTTTGCTTCCTCCGCCGAAAGGCCTACGGACGCATCTACATCTGTTTCTTTAAGAATGTCTACTATTGATTTGGAAAACCACATGAATATATGTTTATTTTATGAAAGTGAACGAAAGCTTTGATGTTTTATTATAAAGGATAATTATTCGAAATTGTTTCAAGTTTATTCAAATTTCTCTTATTTGAAAGGTGAAAATTAATTTTTCAATATTAACTTTGTGTATTCTTTGTGTCTTTTGTGACATAGCTGAAAATTTTATGCTGTTACACAAAAGACACAAAGAAGTACGAAGTTTCACAAAGGGAGAAAGAAAGAAAGAAAAAATTAAGGTGCAACAGTATTCTCTATGGGTTGATTTACTTGTTTTTGAGGAGCTAATGCAAAGTTTAAACTCATCACGTAATAAGTAATTCCGGCGATCATTAAAAGTAGAAAAATCCAGAACCAGATACTATGATGTACTCGTTTCCAGCGTGGAGCGTGATTCTGTTCAGGTTCTATCCGATGTTGTAAATCATGATTGCTGCCATTGTTTGGATTGTTTGTCATTTGTTTTATGATTTTGTTGTGATTGTTTTTATGAGTTTATCGTATGCGTTTATAAATTTTTCTATTCCTTCGCTTTCAAGTTTTTCAGTTATTTCTTTCAGATCTATGTCCATTGCGGACAATTCTGTTAACACTTTTGAAGCCTGATTTATGTTAGATTTTAGCAAAGATGCAGGATTCCCGTGGTCGCGATAAGCATCCAAAGTTTTGATAGGAATAGTATTGACTGTATCTGGTCCAATAAGCGCTTCTACATATTTAATGTCGCTGTAATCGGCGTTTTTCTGCCCCGTACTTGCCCAAAGCAATCGCTGTGGCATGGCTCCAAGTTTGAGGAATTCCTCGTTTTCAAAAAAATCCAAATATACTTGATACGCAACTTTGGCACTCGAAATAGCAACTTCTCCTTTTATCTGGGTTGTAAAAAGTGTTTGCTTATCTTCAGATTCAAACAGAGCTGATTCTTTTGGATCAACCACTTCGTCGATACGGCTTAAAAAGAAACTGGCCACAGATGCAATATTATTTACAGGTTTGCCTTCTTTTATACGATCTTTGATGCCTGCAATAAATGCTTCAACTACTTGCTGATAGCGAAGGACCGAAAATAATAAGGTAACATTTACATTGATTCCTTCGCTGATTAATTGTTGAATAGCAGGCAGACCTTCTTGAGTTGCAGGAACTTTTATTAATACATTCGGTCTGTCTAATGTTTTCCACAACCGCCGAGCTTCTTCAACGGTTCCATGGGTGTCGAAAGCAAGATGTGGATTGACTTCCAAACTTACATATCCATCTTTTCCATTTGTTTTATCATACAATGGTTTGAATACCTCCGCGGCATTCTGAACATCAGTCTGACTTATTGTTTCATAAATTGTATTGACATCTTTGCCCTTGAGCGCCATTTCCCGAATATCTTTGTCATAAATATTGCTATCGGCTATTGCATTTTCAAAGATGGATGGATTTGAAGTAATTCCACTCAATCCATCATCTTCAATCAATTGATTTAATTTTCCACTTGATATTAAATCACATCGAATATAATCGAGCCAGATTGACTGTCCCAATTCTTCTAATTTTATTAAAGGATTTTCTTTCATTTTTTCTATTTTGTATAATTCCATTTCCAATTTCTAATTTCTGGCATATCTTCGCCATTTGTATGAACGTATTTTGTATGTTCTTCGAGTTTGTTTTCCATTTTTTGTTTCAGATTGACCCCTTTTTCTCCCAACTGTGGTAATCGTTTTATAACATCCAAGACTAAATGAAATCTGTCCAAATGATTCAAAACGGTGTTATCAAAGTAGGTGGTAATGGTGCCTTCTTCTTTGTACCCATGAACGTGCAAGTTGTTATGATTATTTCGGCGGTAAGTTAACTGGTGCACCAATGAAGGATAACCATGAAATGCAAATACCACTGGTTTATCTTTTGTAAATAAGGCATCAAATTCGTCTTCATTTAAACCGTGAGGATGTTTTGCATTGGATTCCAACTTCATCAAATCAACCACATTGACTACGCGGATTTTTAATTCCGGCAGATGTTCTCGAAGAATAGAAACAGCGGCCAGAGATTCGAGTGTTGGAACGTCGCCACAACTTGCCATTACCAAATCTGGTTCGCCCTGCTGATCGTTGCTCGCCCATTGCCACACACTAATTCCGCGGGTGCAATGTTCGATGGCATCGTTCATATTTAACCATTGAGGAGCCAAATATTTACCTGCAATCACAACATTAACATAGTTGCGACTTTGCAAGCAATGATTTGCTACGGATAACAAACAGTTTGCATCAGGCGGCAAATAAACCCGCACAATGGACGCTTTTTTGTTTACCACATGATCAATAAATCCTGGATCTTGGTGAGTATCACCATTGTGTGCTTGTTGCCAAACATGCGAAGCGAGCAAATAATTCAAGGAGGCAATTTCTTTTCTCCAAGGCAATTTTGCGCACGCTTTCAGCCACTTAGCATATTGGTTAAACATCGAATCAACAATATGAATAAACGCTTCGTAACTGGTGAACAATCCATGTCTGCCAGTGAGGAGATATCCTTCTAACCAGCCTTCGCACTGATGTTCGCTCAACATTTCTACCGTCCGTCCGTTGGGTGCAAGGAACTCATCATTTGGCAATATTTCTGCTTCCCATTGTCGGTTAGTTACCTCAAAAACGGCATTCAACCGATTGGAAAGAATTTCATCGGGACCGAAAATTCTAAAATTCCGTTGTTCCATATTGAACTTAATTACATCTCGCAGAAATACGCCCAATTCATGCGTATCAGAAACTTCCACGGAGCCAGGCGAAGGAATTTTCACTGCATAGTTCCGAAAATCTGGCATCACCAAATCTTTTAATAACAAACCCCCATTTGCATGTGGATTAGCGCCCATTCTTCGTTTGCCTTTGGGTGCAAGTTCCGCCAATTCGGGCATTAATTTGCCTTGCTCGGTAAATAATTCTTCGGGTTTATAACTTTTCATCCAATGTTCGAGTAATTGTAAATGTTCTGGATGTTCAGCATCTACAATAATTGGGATTTGATGTGCTCGAAAAGTATCTTCAATTTTTAATCCATCTACTTCTTTAGGTCCTGTCCATCCTTTGGGCGATCTCAGCACAATCATGGGCCAACGTGGGCGAGTGGTGGCGCCGTTTTGTCTTGCATTTTTCTGTAACCGTTTGATGTCTTCGATGGTTTCGTCCATCACAGAAGCCATCAGTTGATGCATTTTCTCAGGATCATTGCCTTCCACAAAGTAAGGTTTCCATCCACAACCCATCAGAAATTGCTCCAATTCTTCATGCGATATGCGCGCAAATATGGTTGGATTCGCAATTTTATAGCCGTTTAAATGCAAAATGGGCAATACAGCTCCATCAGAAATAGGGTTGAGAAATTTATTAGCATGCCAAGCGGTTGCCAATGGACCAGTTTCCGCTTCGCCATCACCAATTACACAACCCACAATCAGATCAGGATTGTCAAATGCTGCTCCAAATGCATGACTCAGCGAATATCCTAATTCTCCACCTTCGTGAATAGAACCTGGACAATCGGGCGAAACATGACTTGGAATTCCTCCTGGAAAAGAAAATTGGGTAAATAATTTTTTCAGTCCGATTTCATCCTGACTGATCGTGGGATAAATCTCACTGTAAGTGCCTTCCAAATATGTATTCCCTACCAAAGCTGGGCCACCATGACCAGGACCAGAAATATAAATCATATCTAAGTTATACTTTTTGATGACCCGATTCAAATGTACATAAATAAAGTTCTGCCCAGGTGTAGTGCCCCAATGTCCAAGTAGCATCGATTTAATGTGCGACATCTTTAACGGTTCCTTAAGCAAAGGATTCTCGCGAAGATAAAGTTGACCTACTGAAACATAATTGGTTGCACGCCAATAAGCGTCTATTTTTCGTAGCTCTTCAGTTGAAAGTATTGGACTATTCATCATTAATTCCTTTCTAAATTTGTATTTTTAAAAAATTCACTAGAAACATAAGAATCGATTTTTATGTTTCTAAATCTCACAATAAGTAATACTAAAGTTGTATGAGTTTTTATGTTTCTAAATTCTTTCAAGCAACTATTCACACATTTTCTGACTTATTTTATAAGCCATCAATATCGCATTTTCGGGAGATGTGGTTGATAATAGGGATTTTTGAAGATTTGCTAACAAATCGTTGAATCCTTCTTCTTTTTGATTTCGTAATACATGATGTGCACCCCGACGAAGCATCACCGACTCCGTTCCCCGCTCAATGACGGCGCCTAAAAGCTCTTTCCATGCAACTTTTTTATACTTTTTCAGGGCTTCGCCTGCCAACCAAGCCACATCCGAAGCACCATTGTCAAGCGCATTTACCAATACAGGAATAGCTCTTACATCGTATATTCCTCCAAAAGCTTTGGCTATTTCCCATCTCACTTTGGCGTTCTCGGAATGTTGCAACGCACTGATTAAAAATGGAACTGAATATTTTCTTTTCGCAATAAGTGTCAAGCGAGCTTTTTTGCGCACTTTTACATCTTTACTTTCCAATAAAGTGATCAGCGCTTTGATGTTCTCCTCTAATTTTTCTCGGTTATTAATCATGTTGTTATTATTAAATTA
>JBBRGJ010000076.1:0-15041 GCA_038240835.1 Bacteroidales bacterium
CAAAAAAATCAGATTACTAAATCATGGTTATCGAGCAAAGAGTTTTGTTAAATACGGCTTAGAGTATATCGCAGCAATACTGTTAAATGCTAATTCTCAGGACAATATCGGTATTTTTAGTTTTTTGTCATGTACTTAGTAGTAAAAAACAAAATTACTTTAGAATTTAAAGGGCATAAAAAAAAGCTGGAGAAAATTTACATTTTCTCCAGCTTTTAATGTTGTCTATCAAATAGAAAATTATTCAGGATGAATAGCTTCTACTGGACAAACGTCTGCACAAGCACCACAATCAGTACAGATGTCAGCATCAATTTTATAAACTGATCCTTCAGAAATTGCTTCTACAGGACATTCATCGATACAAGTACCACAAGCAGTACATTCGTCAGGGTTAATTTTGTAAGCCATGTTAATATGTTTTAATGGTTAATAACACTGCAAAGATATAAAATATTCATACTGCAAAACCATATTTACTTTAGAAATAGTATAAATTAATCGAATGCATAGATTTTATTCTATTCGTGAAATTGCTTATTGATTGTATGGTTGATTTAATCGAGATTACAGCCACAATTAACAGAACGTCATCCATTATCTATTTTTGAACTTATTTTTGAAACGATCACTTTCGTTTTTGGAAATAGTGCTAGAAAGGATTAAAATTGATAAAACATGGATACGTTACTATGAATTCCAAATCCATTTGCCGATAATATTTTTCCACCGATTGAAAAGGTAGTTCCAAAACGGCTACTTAGTTTATAGGAGAATTTGCTTCCCAGACTTAATGATGGTTTTAGCATTAATTTATCTAACTGGGAAAAATACATTTCGTTGGAGTTGAAATTAATATAGGGTGATACTTTCATTTTTTCATTCACATCAATATTGTAACAGACTCCTTCGGGAATAAATAGGCTGATGACTGCTAATGTGGTAAGAAAATCTAAGTTCATTCCGTCTGTTAATGTCATTAAATAAAAGCCCCAGAAACCACCTAAAGGAAAATGGGCATAAAATTTCTGATGATCAGTCACTCCGAAGCCTAAAGAGTATAACAAGCTAAATTTGCTTTCGGGAAAAATTACCAATTGAGCGTTGATAGATTTAAAATTTAATTCAGATTGCAAAAAGGAATCAAATCCCAAGTTTAGCTGGGACTCGGAACGTTTCTCTTGACCAAATCCCGTTTTTGAGATAAAGAGCAACACAATCAAAAGAGAAAGAGTAAATTTTATCACTTTCATACACATATTATTTTAGTGTAAAAATACATTTTTTTTACACCAACTAGAAATTTTAAAAGAGAATACACTATTTTTTTTTGCAACCACTATCAAGAACCACTATCTTTGCACAAAAAAAGAGTATGATATTATCAATGACTGGTTTTGGGAAAGCGCAATTTGCGTTTGGGCAACATCAAGCAACTGTGGAAATAAAATCGCTGAACAGCAAACAATTAGAGATTAATCTCCGATTACCAATCACCTATCGCAATAAGGAGCAGGAGATTAGAAGTGCAATTACGCAAGAGGTAGGCAGAGGAAAAGTAGATTGTTACATCTCCATCGAAAACAATGGGGCGTCCAGTGTATCGCTAAATCAAGTAGTTTTTAAAGAGTACTACAAACAACTTGAGATGCTTGCCAACGAATTAAAACCAGCCGTGAATCCTGACCTTTTTTCTGTGATTTCGAGAATGCCCGAAGTGGTTACCGCTGCAAAAGAGGAACTGGTAGACGAAGAAGGAACTTTATTAATGACCCAAGTTCATGTTGCGCTCGAGATGTTAAAAACTTTTAGGCAACACGAAGGAGAAATTCTACAGCGTGATATCATGATTCATTTAGACTCCATTTCGGCGTTACTTACTTCGGTGGATCAATATGAACATATTCGCGTTACTCAACTCCGCGAACGTATGGAAAAAGGGTTGCAAGAGTTGGCAGGCTCCATCACCATCGACCAAAACAGACTTGAACAAGAGATGATTTTTTACATCGAAAAATTAGACATTACCGAAGAAAAAGTGCGATTGAAAAAGCACTTAGATTATTTTGAGACAGTGGTAAACAATGAAGAGGGTGTAGGCAAAAAACTAGGTTTTGTCACCCAAGAGATTGGTCGTGAGATAAACACCATTGGCTCCAAAGCAAATTGTTTTGAACTTCAGCAAATTGTAGTTCAAATGAAAGACGAATTAGAAAAAATCAAAGAACAACTTTTAAATATACTATAATGGACTTGTTGTATCCTTTTAAATTCTATCCAATATTGAAACCCAAAATATGGGGCGGAAAAAAATTGGAATTATTAAACAAAGATATTTCGTTGCTCGACAACTGTGGGGAAACATGGGAAATATGTGGCTTAGAAGAGAGCCAATCTGTAATTTCGAATGGATTTTTGGCCAACAACGAAATCAACGAATTGGTAGAAACATACATGGGCGACTTAGTCGGCGAGCAAGTATTTGAGCGTTTTGGCAACCAGTTTCCTCTCCTATTTAAATTTATTGATGCCAACGATAGCTTATCGGTACAAGTTCATCCAGGCGATGTTTTGGCTGCCGAGCGTCATCAGAGTTATGGAAAAACGGAGATGTGGTATGTTGTGGACGCCGATTCGGATGCTACACTCATCAGCGGATTTAGCAAACCTACCACCAAGGAGGATTATTTAACTGCGTTAGAAAACAAATCACTCAAAGATATTTTAAGAGTTGAAAATGTAAAAAAAGGAGATGCTTTTTTTATTCCAGCTGGCAGGGTGCATGCTATTGGATCGGGCGTATTGTTAGCAGAAATTCAGCAAACGAGCGACATCACTTATCGCATATACGATTGGGATAGAAACGACACAGATGGAAATCCACGCGAACTGCATACCGAAATGGCGTTAGATGCAATCGATTTCAGCATGGATGAATCGAATAAGATTGAAACAAAAACAGAGGTAAATACCACTTCAAAAATAATGGCTTGCCCCTATTTTGTCACCAACAAAGTAGTTTTTGACAAGGACGTAGAAAAGGTGTATGCAGCAATTGATTCATTTGTTGTGTATATGTGTTTGGAGGGATCGTACTGCATACAATATGGTTCAGAACTGTTGCAAGTAAACAAAGGTGAAACGGTTCTTATTCCTGCAATTATGACAGAAGTTGTGTTGATTCCTAATGAATTAACAACTCTTTTGGAGGTTTATATTCCCTAAGAAATGATTACAGACTACACAGATATTCGCATCAGCGATTATGATTATCAACTTCCTGAAGAGCAGATTGCCAAGTACCCTTTGGCTGAAAGAGATGCCTCCAAATTGTTGATATACAAAAATAACATTATCACAGATGAGCAATTTTCGTCGTTGCCTAGCTATTTACCCAACGACACCCTGTTATTGATAAACAACACAAAAGTAATTCCTGCACGCATTATTTTTCACAAAAACACGGGGGCAAGAATAGAAGTTTTCTGCTTAGAACCTCTCGATGGCAATGGCGATTATTCAATTGCGTTGGCTCTTCGCAAAGAGTGCCGATGGAAATGCATTGCTGGGAATTTAAAAAAATGGAAAGGAGTTATCGAAGCACAATTTGATCATGAAGGAGTTACTTGTATTTTGTATGCCGAAATAGAAAGTCGCATCGATGAAGCAGTTTCTGTTCGTTTCCGTTGGGATGTGGACCTTGATTTTGCCTCTGTCGTGGAGCTGGTTGGCAAAGTGCCCCTTCCTCCATACATCAAACGCGAAACGGAAGCATCGGACAAATTGAGATATCAAACTGTGTATGCGCATTACAAAGGTTCGGTAGCTGCGCCCACGGCTGGGTTGCATTTTACCGAAAGTGTATTTAATAAACTAAAAAAGAATAATATAGAGATTGGAGAGGTAACGTTGCATGTAGGTGCAGGAACGTTTAAACCCGTTTCGGCAGAAGTTATTGGCGACCATGTAATGCATGCAGAGCATGTAGTGGTAGAGAAAACGTTGCTCGAAAAGATGCTCAACCAAGGGGACAAACCAATGGTTGCTGTAGGAACTACGACGGTTCGCTCCTTGGAAAGTTTAGTGCAAGTAGCCCGAAAAATCCTTGCGAATGAAGTTGCAGATGTTTTCACCATTACCCAATGGGATACCTATCGGGGCGAGAATCAAGATCTTGGGAAAAAAGAGACGCTAGAGATATTATTGGATTACCTCAACCGAAACAATCTCACTTATATTGAAGCCCAAACCTCGTTGATGATTGTTCCCGGTTATAAAATTCGCTTTTTTGATGCCATCATCACCAATTTTCATCAACCGAAAAGCACGTTGCTCCTATTGGTTTCGGCATTTATTGGTCAGGATTGGAAAGAATTATACACCCATGCAAAGAGTATAAATTATCGATTTTTGAGTTATGGAGACTCTTCTCTTTTGTTTAGAAAATAATCTAACCATAAAAAAAACGCCTCTTTTTGCAAAGAGGCGTTTTTTATGTAATCAATTTCAGTTTACAATTGAGGTCCAGCTTTTATCAAGCGTTGTCCATCTTCGTTGTCGGTAAAGTTATTAAAGTTATTGATAAACAGTTGTGCTAGTTTATCAGCTTGAGCATCGTATGCATTTTTATCAGCCCAAGTATTACGAGGATTTAGGATGTTTGAATCGACTCCGGTAACCGCTTTAGGTATATTTAGTCCAAAAGGATTTAAAATTTCGAAATCACCCTCTATCAGTTCATTATTAAGGATGGCGCTAATAATTGCTCTTGTTGCTTTTAGGCTGATCCGTTTTCCCACTCCGTAAGCACCACCCGTCCAGCCAGTATTTACTAGGTAAACATTAGCATTATGTTTTTCTAACTTTTCGGATAAAATTTGCGCATATTTAGTTGGGTGAAGCAAAAGAAATGGAGCTCCAAAACAAGAGGAGAACGTAGGAACAGGTTCTTTAATTCCAAGTTCCGTTCCAGCCACTTTTGCGGTATATCCACTCAAGAAATAGTACATTGCTTGTTCTTTATTTAGTTTAGATACTGGAGGCAAAACTCCAAATGCATCGGCACTTAAAAAGATAATATTTTGAGCGTGACCCGCTTCGGATATTGGCTTTACGATGTTATCGATGTGATAAATAGGATAACTAACCCGAGTGTTTTCGGTTTTCGCAGTGGATGAAAAATCAATTTCGCCCGTTTGTTTATCATACGTCAAGTTTTCCAACAACGCATCTTTGCGAATGGCGTGATAGATGTCCGGTTCGTTTTCGGCGCTTAGGTCGATGCATTTTGCGTAGCAACCACCTTCAAAATTAAAGACACCGTTGTTGTCCCAACCATGTTCATCGTCACCAATCAGCATACGATTTGGATCGGCACTTAGGGTTGTTTTTCCAGTTCCAGAGAGGCCAAAAAACAGAGCAGTATCTCCACTTTTGCCTACATTCGCCGAGCAGTGCATGGCTGCAATTCCTTGCAACGGCAAAAAGTAATTCATCATAGAGAAAAACCCTTTTTTAATCTCACCACCATACCACGAACCGCCAACAACGGCTCTTTTCTCGGAAATGTTAAACGCAACAAAAACTTCACTGTTTAAGTTTTGTTCTTTCCAGTTTGGGTTAGTTGTTTTGCATGCGTTAAGCATGACAAAATCAGGTTCAAAAGAGTCAAGCTCCTCTTCTGTTGGGCGAATAAACATGTTTTTCACAAAATGAGATTGCCAAGCAACTTCACTTATTACCCTAATTTTAATACGAGTTTTTTTATTCGCTCCACAGAAAGCATCTGTTACATAGAGCTTTTTGCCCGACAACTGTTTTTGTCCTACAGCATACAGTTGATTCCAAACCTCTTTTGTAATTGGTTTGTTGTCGGAGCCTTTACGATTTGGACCAGCCCACCAAACGTTTCCGTCGGTATTTTCGTCTTGCACGATGTACTTGTCTTTTGGCGAGCGGCCAGTAAAGATGCCAGTATCAACATTTACAGCTCCCAAATTGGTTACAAATCCTTTTTCGTAGCCTTGCAAAAGCTCACTCGTTTCATGTTTGTAAAGGTCATCGTACGATAGGTTGTGGTAAACCTCTACAACATTGTCAATGCCATAGACCCCTAGGTCAATTAATCTTTCTCCCATAACTTTAAATTCCCGTTTTTTTGTGTTTTTTTTGATGCGGCAAAGGTATTGAATTAAATAATAACTTAACTACAAATTGGGAAAATTAACACAGGTTCTTCATCTAAAAATAGCTTAATCGTTTAAGAATTGAAAATAAAAAAACGGTCAACTACAAACTCTTAGGGGTCGATGCAAAATTACTTTTTTGAAGTAGATAAAGAGTAGTTTTTAAGAACATCAATTCCCCAAAAACCTTCCTCGATGGTATATGTAACATAGTTAGATTCGGTGAATTTTGGATCCGCAAAAACAAATCTTATTCCGCTGTATTCGTCATATTTATCATTTTTAAGAACACAAAAAGAGCCATCACTTTCGTAATCAGGTTGATAAAAATAGGTTTCGACATGAGGATTGCTACTAAATTGCGAGTTTGACCATAAAAAGAGGGAAAACAGCAACGGAATGCATCCCCATATGATCGTTTTTCGCCACGGATTATTGAATTTGGCGATGAAGGACATTTTGTCGAAAAATTTATTCAATAAAACAGATCCAACAGAGAGAAAAGTCGGCAAAAATATGTAAAAGCTAAAAACAAAAATAAATGGGACAAAAATATCAAATGCATATCGAAAAAAGGCTAGAAAGTTAACTATAACAAGTATACAAAGATAAAAAACAGGGTGCAGGAAAATGATTTTTGAGGCTTTTTTAAAATCAGACACTGGAGGATGATACATATTGCTATACACTCTAAATAATAATGTGCCCATTAATGCCCCCAAAATCATTCCAATAAAAAATCCCGAAATTCCTAAGTTAAAGAAGATGTATACGATGAAAGAACCAAAAAGAAGGATAATAGTGGCGAGCAAACCATAATCAAACACAGAAAAAATAGCAATTTGGGTTTTATAGTAAGTACTTTTTACAAAATCATCATATTCTTTTTTTGCATTTTCAGCAGCACGTTGGCGTGCTTCTTTGGCAAAATCTTCGGCAGAATCTTGTTGTTTCGCTCTATTGTATTGGTTTTTCTGATCGTTGAAAACGAATCCTGTTTTCTCTTTTAGCAAAACCTCATAGGCTTCATTTATCTCGATAAACTCTTCATGGGCATTCGGACTGGGGTTTACATCAGGGTGTGCCTTGCTCGCTTTGAGGCGATAAGCTCGTTTTACATCTTCAATGTTTGCAGAAGAAGTTAATCCTAATACCTGATAATAGTCTTTCATTCGAAGGCAAAAATACAATAAAGATTATAATTATGCAAGACAGTGGGTCTTGTGATTTTTCTTAAAACATCTTAAGTCTTTTTTGACAAGGTCGTTAAGAGATAGCAATGTTCATAAACGACTAATACTTTTTAAAAAAACTAAACAAGGACGCCTGTCATACGCCAAGCCGTGACAGAAGCTCTTGCTGAATTGCTAATTGTGTTTGGAAACTATTTCTCAAAACTTTATCTGCCTGTTTTTTGAGACCAGACCATTAATACCACGGCTGAAATTAGCAATAAGACTCCGATGGAGAAAGTAATTGCAAATCCCCAGAGTTCGTAAAAAATGACTCCCACAA
This sequence comes from Bacteroidales bacterium, assembly GCA_038240835.1. GTDB lineage: Bacteria > Bacteroidota > Bacteroidia > Bacteroidales > WCHB1-69 > JBAXTE01. The sequence continues at coordinate 7,701 of JBBRGJ010000076.1, forward strand.
TGGGGGCAAAAAATGATCTGACGCCTGTGAATGTGAGGTGAACTGCTTGGTAATCGGCTGCTTCGTGAGGTTTGCAATAATATGCCGAACCAATGTACCAAAGCAAGGCCATAAATGCAGCAAAAAAACCGTTGGAGATAATTGCAATAATCATAGTAGGGTATATTTTGATTCCCAAGATGACCGTATAATAAGGGAAAAACTCAGTAAGTTCGATAAATAAAAGGTAACCGGCTAACGATGCAAACGTATAGGCCGCAAATTTTCGAGGATCTATTCTCCCAATCAACCGACCGAAATAGGGAAGTAAAATAATTGCCAATAAGTTGTAAGCATTTTTGTAAAAAGCTACGCTGGAGTAGTTTAGAGAGAGCGCTTTGTCGAAAAAGATGGTAATTACCCCCACTGTGCCCATAAAAGCAAAACCATAAAGCATAAATCCCGCCTCAAAATCTTTAAACGGTTTATTCACTTTCATGATGGTTTTTATTTTAATCAATGCATTTTTCAACACCTCTTTCAATTGCACCGCAACATGATCTACAGCATTCGTTTTAACCATTATTTTTGAAAGCAGATACACCGAATAGATCCCCAAAATACTGATTACAGGAAAAATATAGACATAAGCACTATCATCAAAATCTAATAACAATCCATAAAAAAGTGTCACCAACATCATCACCACTTTGTTGACCATGGCAGCATAACTGTATAATTTTCCAAAATTATCGTGGGAGTAGTCGCTGCGCAATGCTTCGTTGATAAGCGGATAGATGATTGGATTGGCGCTATAATAGACAAAGAAAATTGCCAAAAAAAGAATGTGGTAAAACGAAGAACTGAACAGTTCCGGATTATGATATGGGAAAAAAGCAACCATTAATAGAGGTAATCTTGTGACAACGCCTACCAATAAGAGTAATTTCGGCTTATTCTTAGAAACAGAAACAAATTCGTTGAGCAAAAACGACAAGGAGAGCACCAATACGCTAAATTGAAACAGGAACCCAACCTGCAAGTTGCTTCCGTGCATACTTTTGATAAAAACAAACTCGTTGAGTGCCAATACGCCCAAAATAACTCCTTCGATGAGAGAGTAAATAAGGTGAATTTTGAATACAAACCACTCCTTTTCAGATTTGAAATCTATCCTATTTCGCAACAATCGTTGAATGAGTTTTTTCATCAATCAATTAATGGGTAATTATGATGTGAAGTTGTTTGCCCAATTCGTTTTTGATATCGATTAACTCTTTCAGCTCAGTGAGAATTTCAATAAGTCTATCCTCTGTTACAGGATTAGATTTAAGCTCATTCTCGAGTCCATGAATCATCACTTCTACTTTTCTAAATTTAAGAGAATAGATGGATTCAACGACATGATCATTTAATTTTCCATCCTCGTTATCAAAAATACTTGGGGTCGATATTTTCAGTTTATCCACCCAGTTTGTACTAATTTCGTAGGGAGAGCTAATCAATTCAATGGTGAGTTGTTTGATGGTTTCATTTTCTGAGTTTAAAAAATGTCGTTGCAAATCTGCCTCTTCATCTTTTGACAAAACACTCACGCACTCTTCAAAAATAGATTTATACATTGGGTGCAGAAAATCCAATTCATCATTTAAAATTTCGGCAATTGCAAACTGAGCCACTTGATGCGTTGACTGTATTTTTGCGCCTAACTCATCTATGTTTGTAATTGTAATTTGCTGACTTCCATGATTTAAAAGCAGCGAAACTATATTTTTCTCTTGATGTTCGCAGTCGTAGTAATCCACATATATTTGAGGATTGCTAGAGGGAACTTGAGGCGAAATTGAAGAAAAGTCAACTCCGTCAGGAACCAATTCCAACTCTTCTTCGGGAGGATACGTATTTGAATAGCTCTTTTTCTTAATTTTTTGAGCTATAATTTTGTTCAGCTGACTATTTAGTGCAATTTCGTCGATATTAAACAGAGAACTACAATCTTTTATAAAAAACGAACGAGTTACGGGGTTCGGAATCAGCGATATATCTTGAATAATCTCCGTCACCAAATTTGCTTTTTTCACAGGGTCGTGAGCAACTTCGGCTAAAAGGAGGTTGGTTTTAAAGAGGATAAAGTTGGTGGTCTCTTTTTTGATAAAGTCCAATACGTAAGACAATCCGTTATTTCTCACAAATGAGTCAGGATCTTGAGGTTCGGGAAGCAGTAATACTTGCACATTCAATCCCTCTTCCAAAATCATACTAATTCCTCTAAAAGATGCTTTTATTCCCGCTGGATCGCCATCGTAGATAATTGTGATGTTATTGGTAAACCGTTTAATTAGTTTAATCTGCTCAGTAGTTAGCGAAGTTCCCGAAGAGGAGACCACATTGGTAATTCCCGCCTGATGCATGGATATTACATCCGTATAACCCTCGACCAAGAAGCAATTATCGTCGGCAACAATTTTGTTTTTTGCCAACCAAATTCCATAAAGGACATTACTTTTGTGATAAATTTCGGTTTCGGGACTGTTGATGTATTTAGCCTTGCTTTTTTCGGCGGACAAAATCCGTCCACCAAAACCAATCACTCGTCCCGTTAGATTATGAATTGGAAAAATTACCCGTTCACGAAAACGGTCGTACACCTGACCCTCTTTTTCGGCCGACAAACCCGCTTTAACCAACATATCTTTGGTATATCCATTGCTGGTGGCTTCGTTGGTAAGCGAATGGTAACTATTTGGCGCCCATCCCAATTGGAACTTCTCGATGGTTTGAGTAGAAAAACCACGTTCTTTAAAATAGCTAACGCCAATGGCTTTTCCCTCGTCAGTATTGAGCAAATTATTAGAAAAAAACTTTTGAGCAAAAAGTGTAACCGAATAAAGTGACTCTTTTTCCGACTGTTCCGCAAGATATTCAGGCGTTGGAGTGCTCTCTTCAATTTCAATGTTGTACTTATTGGCCAAGTGTCGCAACGCTTCCACATACGTGTACTTTTCGTGCTCCATGATAAAACCAATGGAATCGCCGCCTTTGCTACAGCCGAAACATTTATAAATTCCTTTGGCGGGCGAAACGTGAAAAGATGGAGTTTTTTCGTTGTGGAACGGACACAACCCAATCATGCTTGTGCCTCGTTTTTTGAGCGATACATATTCAGAAACCACCTCCTCGATGCGAGCAGTGTCAATAATTCGTTGTATGGTCTCTTTTTTAATCAATGTATGTATCTCCAATTTTAAGCAAAAATACAAAAAATAAGGCTCTACTATCATCTGTGTGGAAAAACAAATACAAATAATACCTGCTAATAAGGTAAAATATTTTTACTGACGTTTTTTTAAGCACTATCAAAATAGTGATTTGCCAATAAAACATAGTTATAGATAGGATTCTTAACTTCACTATGTTTCGTTCAGAATGACAGACAATTACGTCATAAATGGAGAGGGTTTTCTGGCGATTTCACCGCCAGAAAACCCTCTCCATCCCCAAAACAGGTAACCCAATGTCATTCTGAGATTTCATCCAATAAAAAATTGGAAATAAAGGGTTGATGACAGTGAGAAAATTTACCGACCTTTTGAGAGTGAGAATAAACAGTTTTCAGATTTTTTTAATACGGAAAACAACATTACTTCGAAAAATTTTCTTTTTGATTAATACTTTTGTCTTGACACAAAAGTATTCAAAAAGTCAAGAAGGAGCGAATGCATGCTTTTGGGAAATTTCAAATGCAATAAGCAATTCTATCGCAAGGTAGGCTAATTTGAAGTCTTTGTTGTTTTCTAAAAGATTATTGTTTTCTCCTAGACTTAAAATTAGGACGTAAACGCCCTTGCTGAATTGCTAATTGTATTTGAAAACCATTGTTTATGAGGGCTCGCTCGCTCCTTCAGGGTCCCACGCGCAGAGGATTGAGCTATTTTTGAAGATTTAGGGCTACGCAGTGATGGCTTACGCTAGTGAAAACCTAGGAAGGTGACTGAGGCACTCGAAGTCACCTTGAGCGAGGATGATTCTACTAATACAAAAAAACCATTTTACTAAGAAGGTTTTTTTATTTTCTAAATCAAAGATTAAGGTTGGTCGAACCTTGAAGAAAAGACTAATACTAGGTTTCACGCCAAGACTTTACCGAAAATCCATAATCGTTTATCTGTGAAGTAGTTTTTAATTCTGTCATTGGTAGTTAGCCTGCACTGAGCCTGTCGAAGTGAAGTATTACAATGAAAGCCTTTTGAATGCCCTTCCCTTCGAGTGCCTCAGGGCAGGCTAACTCAGGGTGACAATGAAATAAATAAGCTCATACTTTAAACATGAAAAACTTTGTTATAGCATTTCCACTCAATTGGCTCCGCCGTCCTTCGGGTCGTAGTAGAACCATTTTTTGATTGTTGCTGGATTCTGCGGTTTTTTTCATAATAAAATAAAAAAAAATGCATTACGGAAAAATAACATTGCAAAAAACACTTTTTTAGCTTACATTTGATAAAAAATAAAGATATGAGTGAAAATACAGTTGTAATTAGAGAATTCAGTGATCAGTATAGAGCACTGATGGTGGTTGACCAATTAAAATCTGCTGGAATCGAATGTTTTTTGTCCAACGATAATTTAAACCACACAAATACCATGATTTTGGCACTGCCTGTTGAAGTTCAACTTCATGTATTTGAAAAGGATTTAGACGAAGCAACTGCTTTGTTGGTAGACATTGAAGCTAGTCTTGGTTTTGACGAAGAGGAGAATAATCTTCAGTAAACTCTTTTTGAGAAAGAGGTGTCAAAACTTACATAATGACAGAATTTTGGGAATCATTATTTCAAGATAATCAGGAGCTGTGGGGAATGAAAGCCACGGCTACTGCCATTTCTGCGTTGGAATTGTTTAAAAGAAATGGACTGAAAAAAATACTAATTCCAGGATTTGGTTACGGCAGAAATGCCCAAATTTTCACAGACAGTGGGTTTGAAGTAACTGGAATAGAAATTTCTGAAACGGCCATTAATTTAGCAAAAAAACATTTTGGCGACAGCGTAAACGTGCATCATGGCTCTGTTAGCGCTATGCCGTTTGACCAAGAGTTGTACGATGGCGTTTTTTGTTATGCTTTAATCCATCTGTTAAACGCCAAAGAGCGCCAAAAACTGATTCAAGATTGTTATAACCAGCTCAAACCTGGTGGACTCCTAGTTTTTATTGCAATTTCAAAAAATGACATTCGCTACGGAAGAGGAAAAGAGATTGAAAAAGACACATTTGAAATCTATCAAGGCATCTCTTTGTATTTTTACGACTTAGATTCCGTGGAAGCAGAATTTGGGAACTATGGCCTAATAGAAGCTACAGAAATAGACGAACACTTGAATGATTCAGGAAGCAAGTTCATCCAACGATTTTTTCAACTAATTTGTAGGAAATAAAAGACCCTTGCAAAAATACTTTGGGAAAGTAGATCATTAAGTATTACTTGGTTTTAAGTTCTTAAGCAAGTTGATTCGGTGTGTAAATTTGTTGATTTAAAGTCAATAATTATTTGTTTTATTGGCAATATTTCTCTATTATTGCAAAAGAATTTAGAAACTCAATTTTCTCCACGTTTCTTCTTTTTTTTTGTCGCATCGCCATCCGTTTTTTTAAATTTATTTTTTCGGGATGGGATATAGTGGGAAGTGGGGTGGAGTTGAGAACTAGTTATGGTTCATTTTAAAAGACGACACGACCAATGCAAATTGATGAAGAACTAAGACATAGAATTGGACTTGCCCTTAATGAAGCGACCTTACTTGGGGTTGAATTTGATAAGGAGAAGAATTTGGTTTCGTGTTCGTTCGCTTTGGTTGCGATGGACAAGGACGGAAATGTTCCCGAAGACAATAGACTATTATTTATTTTCAAACCAATTGGACGTTTTGTTGCTTCATATCGTAATGGACATTGGGACGATAAAAACGCAGTTGTCGAAAAACTTGAGCCTGAAAGGATTTTGGAGATTATTCAGAGTTTTCAAGGACTTGCTATTTACGGTTGGGACTTTGTGAATTGTGGCGACAAAGATTATGACATTTGGAAAGACCGTTTAAGTTTCGACTATTCAACAGGTGACAATATTGGGCTAACCAACACCATTGACCTTTTCCAAGAAGGGGGAAACAAACATATTGACATAAGAATTTGGTTTGACGACTTTGAAATTTTAACACCAAAGTATGAGCAAGTAGAGTTAGAAGAGTTTTTAGAAAACGGAAAACGTGGTTGGGACGCAGTTTGCTCAAACAATGACAAAATGAACAATTTTGGAATTATTCCAGCGACTTCTGATAACGAACAAAAGTTAAAGACAGCAATAAGTAATTTGACAGAACAACAGCAACCAAAAAGTTGGTGGACAAAACTAAAAGACAAATTTAAAAACTGACGGTGGAAAGAAAAACGAGCCATAACAGGCGTTTGGCAAAAGTAGCGGTTCAGTTCTCCGCAGACACATTTGTGGTTAGTCAAGCATTCGTTCTGCGCATCAATATTTGTGGTGAAAATCGCCACCTTCGCCAAGCGCGAACCGTTAAAAAATCCACCAAATCTACTTCCCAATTCAAAATCAACAACAATCCCTGCAAGCTTTCCCCAAAACAAATATTGTATTCCTATTTTTTATAAATTTGACAACTAAATAATATGCCCAAGCTGATTGAAGTTGGATTTTTGACTTTTTTGGATGTTGGGTTATACAAGGACTAGCGGTCACCCAATGACAACCACTAAATAAAAGACAAATTCAATGCATAACACAGACTTAAACAGAGTAGAATTTCATTCAAAAGAAGATATGACAGGTGGTTATAATCTTCAAAAAGGCGAACATATACTTCGAGCAGACACAAAAGCAAATTACACAAACATCAACGAGGTTTTAGAGCTTCACAACCTAAAAAAATATATCGACAATGACTTGTTTTTGAAAAGTTGGTCACAAGACGACATTGTAAATTTCAAAATAAAATCTACGGAGTACAGTAAAGTTGTTGGGCAATTTATGTCGACTATTGACGACAACAGTGTTGAGAGTCTATACGAAAAGACTTTGCGTGGGTACGTTCATTCGTTTTGGGAATTAGTCAATAACCAAAATGTATTCAAACTAATTTCTAAATCCATTTTTGCCAACATTTTGAATAGTGAACCTCACGTTATACACGAAGTTTTAATTCATAAGTGTCAAGTTTCACAAGGTTGTTGGTGTAAACCTGCTTTATTACTTTGCAATAGTACGACTTTATTCTTAAACTGCAATGGGTTTTGATTGAATATCTCAGGTTTAATTTCATGCCACTTCTCAACTGCGTTGTAAGGAGT